>CAMLSH010000441.1 GCA_946482625.1 uncultured Opitutaceae bacterium | reverse complement strand
TATTTCGACGGGCAGTTCTGGGACAACAAGCTCGCGGGCCGCTACGGCGTGACGAGCATTCCGTTCACAGTGTTGATCGACGGCGATGGCCGGATCGTGGGGAAGAATCTTCGCGGTCCACAGCTCGACGCTGAGTTGGAGCGGTTGCTCGGGCCTTGAGGCCAGACGGCTGAGGAAGCGCACTTCCTTCGATCGTGCCTGGAATTTTCGGAGACGGGAAATTCGAGATGAGCGCACGAGAACCAGAGAAGTTAGTATCCTTTCTCCGAGCTTCGCTCTCCGCCGCTTTTTGCAGCGCCGAGGGCGAATGTCCCCTCTGGCTCCCGGAGAATCTCCCGCAGACGACTCCCGGAATTGTATGAACTTTCCAATCTCGGTGGATATGCTCGAACTGTCCCGCGATAGGGCGGTCGGGCGGGTTCCTGATGATAAGGAACCCAACTCCCTCCGATACCCCCGGTGCGGCGCCCCTGCTCGCTCTTGTTCTCGTATGGTCCGGGCGATGGCGTCCGTGGATTCACCTCTTTCTGCATTCGTGCGCGCATAATCCGCAGGTGGATTTTCTGATCTTCACGGATCAAAAACCACTGCACCCGCTGCCGCCCAATGTGCGGATGATTCCGATGACGCTCAGCGATATTTCGCATCGGGCGGGGGCTGTCCTCGGGTTTCCCGTGTCGATTCCCCGTGCGTACAAGCTGTGCGATTTCAAGCCGCTCTATGGGCTGCTCTTCGCGGAGCACCTCGCGGGTTACACGCATTGGGGCTACTGCGACGAAGATGTTTTTTGGGGCGATATCCGGAAATTCATTACGGATGACCATCTGCGGGAGTACGATCTGATCACGGCGTGCCGGTGTTGTGTGGTCGGGCAGCTCACGATCTTTAAGAATATGCCGGGCGTGACGGATCTCATCCGCTCCGCGCCGCATCTTCGGACACAGCTTCAGGACGGCGGCATCCATCTGCTCGATGAACGTGTGATGAACAACCTGGCGCTGGCGCGGGAGCGCGAGGGAACGCTGCGAGTGCTGCGCCGGCAATTTCAGACGCACGATGTGAACAGCGAGGAATGGACGGACTGGGCGAATCGTCTCGAAATGCAGGAAACGGGGCGAGTGCTGGGGCCGCTCAAACACGGCGAGGCGGTGTGGTGCGCCGGCAAGTTGATCCATGGCGAGAGTGGTGAGCCTTTCGCATTTTATCACTTTGGATCGTGGAAACGAAAATGGGCGCTGCTGCGGCTGCCTCCGCCGCCCGCGGGAATTGCCGGCTGGCGGATCGGCCCGGAAGGGCTGGATTTTATTCTTGGGCCCGAGGCGGGTCGGACGGAGCGGCGGTTTATCGCGCGGTACAGGATGGGGTCACTGTTGGCGCGAGCACAGAAGCGGATGAACGCGCGTGCGGATAAACTGCGCGATCTTGGCGGCCGCGTCTGGCGGCGCGGCTGGCGCGAATGGAAAAAGCTGACGACGGTTTCGAGTCATCCGTTTGGGCGTTCAAAGCCGGCGGGCTGAACGCAATCGCTCAAATGGACTTCTCCAGCGGCAGATTCTGGAGACACAGAGCGGTTACTTTCAGAGCTGACCGTGTGGCCGTCGTTCGGACCAATAGAACCAGCCGAGCGTGGCGGCCAAGACGCAGAGCGTGAGGAGTTGGGACGGCTCACTTGCCCACGCGAGCGCGCGTGCAGTCTGAACACCGACCGCGAGCGGGATTTCCTGCCATGAGGGGA
Organism: uncultured Opitutaceae bacterium; assembly: GCA_946482625.1. The sequence continues at coordinate 1,556 of CAMLSH010000441.1, read as the reverse complement.
AATCGATCGTTCGAAGTTGTGGCACGGATGCCGCGAGGCCGATGCCGGCGCCGGCAAGACACAGGGCGGTGCGACGTGACATCGATTGAGCGCGACGGGTTTTGGGCGGCGGCAGGGCGGTGAGCACGCGCGCGCTGAAGCCGTTGTCGTCGAGCGGCGGGGCGTGAAAGGAGGTTTCGCGCAACAGCCGTTCGAGCGAGTCGTCGTCGGATGGTGAGTTGGAAGGGGGCGGCGGAGATTTCATTTCTGGGGATTCCAAACGGCGAGGAGGAGGCGGAGTTTATCTTTTGCGCGGGCGATGTGTGTTTTCACCGTGCCGAGCGGCCAGCCGAGGATGTTGGCCGCTTCATCGTGGGTGAGGCCTTGTCGGTAGCAGATGTGGAGAACGGTTTGCTCGTCAGGTGACAACTGGCGGATGGCGGCGGCGAGGTCTTGATGGAGCGCGGCTTGGTGAGCGGGCGAGCAGGCGGTGTCGTCGATAGAATCGGCGGTGGTCGCTTGAGGGATCTCGCGTTGATGGCGACGACGCTCGTTGCGGAATTGGTTATGAGCGATTCCGAGAAGCCAGGTCGAAAAAGCGGCGTCGGCGCGGAAATGCGCGAGGCTCCGGTGGGCTTGCAGAAAAGTTTCCTGTGCGAGGTCGTCGGCCCGCGCGCTGTCGCCGCCAGTGAGCTGGCGCAGGAAGGCGCGTACGGCGGATTGATGACGGCGGACGAGTTCACCGAGAGCAGCGCGGTCATCGTCAACGAGTACGCGGGCGATGAGTTCCTGGTCGGAAGCGTTCACGCGTGGGGTTGGCGTGACGAAGCTTCGGTGGATCGAGACGAGAAGAGCGCGGTGATCGCGGCATTCACGAGCAATGCGACGCCGATGCCGCCGGTGATGTAGCAGCCGTTGAGATCCTCCAGGTAAAGACCAACCGACACAGCGAGAAGGATCAGTGCGGTGCGTATATCGCGCAATGGAGAGCGCGGCGGTTGCTCGGAGGAAGGGGCGGCATTTGTCTCTCCATCGGTCGGAACAGGCTGACCGTTGGCAAGGGCGGTGCGGGCGGTTTCGTGCCACAGACGACGGCGTTCATGGCGGAAATACAGCGCGAGAAAGACGATGATGGTGGCTGTGGCGAGGGCCGCGAAAGGAAGCCAGACGCCGATCTCTGACGCTTGGAAAGTTGCGAGTGTGTACATGGTAGGAGGGAGTTCAGAGATGAGTGTCGCGGCGACGGGTTTTGGATTCAGAAAAATGAAAATTGCCGGCGAGGCGGCATCCCGGGATGGTGGCGGGCATGTCTGACGACGACCAGCGTCCTGAGAAAACCGAGAAGCAGCCGCCCGCGGCGATCGACCGTTCGCAGTGGGCGAAGCCGTGGGCGCAGCTGAAGTATTTCACGTTTCAGCCGGCGATCTTTCCGCGCTTGCTCGGGCAGGTTTCGTCGGACGCGCGGCCGGGCGATTTCGTCAATGTGTACGATAAGAACGGCAATCTCGCGGGCGGCGGTCTCTACAATCCGCGCGCGAAGATGGTGCTGCGCGTGGTGTCGCACTCGCTCGAGCCGG
>CAMLSH010000440.1 GCA_946482625.1 uncultured Opitutaceae bacterium | reverse complement strand
AAAACCACGTCGGCGTCGCGCTCACCCGCGCCCGCAAAAAACTCACCGAACTTCTAAAGGAGGTCCGCCATGAACTTTGAAGACGCTCAAAAAATCTGGAGCCAACAATCGGTGCCATCCGCGCAAAACTCCGCCGCCGACGCCGCGCTTCTGGCCCGCCTCCGCGATGACGCCGCACGCTTCGAGCGGAACTATCGGCGCAAGGACTGGCTGGATATCGTTATCGTCCTCCTCGCCTGTGTGACGATGGCGTGGATCGCGCAGATACACGCTTCGCCTTTTCGCGTGCTGTCGGCGCTGGCCCTTCTCCCTATACCGGCCTGCCTGCTCGTCTTCCGCTGGAAAGATCGACGCGCACACACGCCACTGGGTGATAACCTCACGCTGGCTATCGCAAATGCGCTGGTCCGGCTTCGCCACCGTCGCGATCTGATGCGCCTCTATATCTGGATCTGCATCGGATCCCTCCTGTGCGCCAAGGTGCTTTCGCAGATTCATCGCCAGATTCATACGCCATCGCCTGAACAGCCGCAGCAGTGGATCCTTCAAACCGCTTTCTTTCTCGCGGTGGCCACTCTCATGTTTCTCGGAAGCCGCCTCCAAATCAGCACCAAGATCGATCCCCAGATCGCCGACTTGGAAGCACAGCAGCGCGCGCTTCTCTCCGCGGAAAAGCCTGACGCCTGACCGCTTCTCACGCGCCCTCACCGCCGTTCTTTTTCACGACCACATGCCCGGTCACCGGGCCGTTCTTCTTCTCCTGCTCGACGATCTGCCGGCGCACCCGCACCGCCTTGCTCTTCGGCTGCACATGCAGGCCGCTGATTTCCCGCACCGCCCGTGTTACCTCCGCGCCGTAGAAAAGGATCGCACACGAGTAATACACCCAGATCAGCAGCGCCACGAGCGAACCCGCCGCCCCGTAGGTCGAGGCCACCGTCGAGTGCGACAGATAGAACGAGATCCCCAGCCGCCCCACGCTGAACATCAACGCTGTGATAAACGCGCCCTGCCACACATCCCGCCAGCGCAGATGCACGTCCGGGAGGAGCCTCAACACCATCGCGAATAACAACGTGATCACGACGAGGGCCACCACCAGATCGATGCCCTGCAACACCAACGGCGGCACCGCCATGTAGCGATCGGCGAATTTCACGAGCGACGAAATCGCCGTGGTCAGCACCAGTGAGACCAGCAGCAGAAAGCCGACGGTCAGGACCATCGCGAACGATATCAGCCGCCGCACCAGCAACACCACGAACCCGTTGCGGTTCGGCTTGGTCATCACGCCCCAGATCTCATTCAACGATTCCTGCAGCTGCCCGAATACCGTGGTCGCACCCACGAGCAGCACCACAAAACCGATCGCCATCGAAAACCAGCCCGTGTTCTCCGGCCTGCTCGCCGCGACCGCATCCTGGATCACTTTCGCGCCTTCGTTCCCGACGAGCTGCGTGATCTGCCCAGACAATTGGCCCGCCGCCGCTTCCTCGCCAAAGAAGAACCCCGCCACCCACACCGCGATCAGCGTGATCGGCGCGAGCGAGAACAACGTATAAAAACTCACCGCCGCCGAGTGCTTGAAGACATCGTCGTCGAACCAGCTCTTGCCAGCCCGGACCAGAATTTTGACCCAACGCAGCATGACGCTCTCGTCCCGCATTGTTCGTCGCAGTTCCCCGTGGCGAACGGCTTTCGGTAAATCTCCGGATACGCTCACGTCTCTTTTCCGCTTAAAAGACTCGTCATAAAAGCATACGCGCCGGTTCTGACGGGAACTCTCTACGGTCCTTCGCTACAGCGGCGAGATGACCACGGTCATCCATCTTCTTCCAATCCCACGAATGCTGACACGCTGGCTTCTGGCTTTCGCGATTTCTTCTTCTGTCCAAACCCGCGCCGAGCGCATCAACCAGGAAGGCCGCATCCTCGGCCCCGAACCCGTCGTCACTACGCCGCTGCTCTTTAATACGCCGCAAGCCGACGCCGTCGTCAGCGCGATGCAGATCATGCCGCTCACCAGCGCGTGGAACGAAGACATCTCCACCCGCCCGCTCCTCGCCAACTCCGACGCGATGATCGCACAGATCAGCTCAGAACTTCTCAGCACACGCCGGACACTCCGCGCGTTCTACGAAATGAACTACGTGCTCGTGCCCGACACGCAGCCACTCGCCGCCATCAACTTCCTCGACTACCCTGACGAGTCCGACCCCGGCCCCTGGCCCATCCCGTCGATCATGCCCATCGAAACCTGGCCGCGCGAAACCAGTTCGCTCACCAACGCGCAGTGGCAGCAGGACGTGAACAACACCGGCGGCGACCGCCACTCCATCCTCGTCGCGCCCGGCTCCGGCACGCTTTTCGAAACCTGGCAGGCCCGCCTCGTCGGTACGCAATGGCAGGCCTCCAACGGCGCGAAATTCGATCTGCACACCAACACGCTCCGCCCCGCCGGCTGGACGTCTGGCGACGCCGCCGGCCTCCCGATGTTTCCCGCTCTCGTCCGCTACGACGAATGCCAGCGCGGCATGGTCGAGCACGCCATGCGCCTCGTCGTGAAACACACCCGCCGCGAGTACATCTACCCCGCGACGCATCACGCCTCTTCGCCTTCAACCACCGATCCCAATATCCCCGCGATGGGCCAGCGTCTCCGTCTGAAATCATCCTTCGTGATCCCAACCAACTGGACGATCTACGAACGCGCCGTCTGCCTCGGCCTCAAAAAGTACGGCGCCATCGTCGCCGACAACGGCAACTTCTTCTCCATCTCCGTCACGCCCGACGACCGCTACCCCTCCAACGCCTTCAGCAACCTCGCCAGCATCGGCATCGATAACTTCGAAGTCATCCAGACCACCGGCGCCACCGAGGGCCCGCGCTCTCCCGGAGCGCCTGTCGCCACCGCAGGCAGCGACATCGACACACAGCTCTCATCCTCGTCGCCATCGTCCTCGTCCGTCGTACTCAACGGCAGCGCCACCGGCACGGCCATCACCACCGAATGGACGAAATACTCCGGCCCCGGCGCCGTCACTTTCGGCAACACCGCTCAACCTGCCACCACTGCCACCTTCAGCCAGCCCGGCACGTACACACTGATGCTCCACGCGCGTGACGGCATCCACGCCGTCGCCCGCGACGCTGTCATCATCGACGTCAAAATTCCCGCCACCATCACGCGCACCGGCAACAGCGTGACAGTTTCATTCCCGAGTTTCTCCGGCCAGACTTACCGCGTCGAACGCACCACCGATCTCGTCAATGGCCCCTGGACCACACTCGCCGATTCTCTCGC
>CAMLSH010000439.1 GCA_946482625.1 uncultured Opitutaceae bacterium | reverse complement strand
ACACTTTCGAACATCACCGACTTCGCCTACATCCTCGATCGCGAAGGCCGCTTCATCTACGCCAACAAGCCGCTCCTCGACTTGTGGAAACTCACGCTCGACGACGCCCGGGGGAAAACCTTTTTCGAGCTCAACTACCCCAAAGATCTCGCGGAGAAACTCCAACGCGAGATCGAGCACGTGATTTCCACGAAGGAAGTCGTGCGCGGCGAAACCGCCTACACCGGCGCATCCGGACGCGACGGTTACTACGAATATATTTTCAACCCGGTGTTCGCGCCGGACGGCACAGTGGAAGGCATCGCTGGTTCGACCCGCGTGATGACCGAACGAAAAAAAACCGAGGCGATCGCCGAACGTCGCCGCCTCGTGCTGCAACTGATCGCCGAGGACGCCCCGCTCGAAAAAATCTTCGAAGCCCTCGTGCATATGGTCGAACTCGAAGCCGACACCAAAGCGCGCGCGAGTATCCTGACCGTCGATGCGCACGGACGCCTCCGCCATGGCGCCGCGCCCAATCTCCCCGACGACTACAACCGCGCCCTCGACGGCCTTGAGACCGGCCCGTCCGCGGCCCCCGGCCGCACGGCGACATGGGCCAGCCTCGGTGCGCATGTCGCGGACATCGCCACCGACCCGTCGTGGACGGCTTTGCGGGGTATCGCACGGGACAAAAATCTCCATACCTGCTGGTCCACGCCCATCCTGTCCCGCCAGGGGCAGCTGCTCGGCACACTGGCGATGTACTATCCCGGCCCGCACGAACCCGCCCCCGAAGACCGGCGCCTCGTCGCCACCGCAATCAACACCGCGGCCGTCGCCATTGAGCGCAAACGCGCCGAAGAGGCCCTGCGCGCAAGCGAAGCCCAGCTCCGGCTGGTGACCGATCACGCATCCGTTTTCCTGGTACACTGCGACCGCGATCATCGGTACAAATTCGTCAACCGCGCCTACGCCGCGCGCTTCGGCCTGGAACCCCAGGCGCTCTTGGGGGCGCGCGTGAGAGACATCCTCGGCGAAAAGGCGTACGCCATTATCCTCCCCCACATGGAGTCCGCTCTCGCGGGCGAACGCGTCGAGTTCGAACTCGAACTCCCCTACGATCAACTCACTCCCCGCTGGGTCCACACCGTGTACGTGCCGGAACTGGATCGCGACGGCGTGGTGGTCGGTTTTGTCGGCGTCATCAGCGACGTGACCTTGCGCAAACAAAGCGAGCTCGAGCTGATGCGCGCCCGCGACAAGGCGCTCGAGGCGTCCCGCGCGAAGGACGATTTTCTCGCCGCCCTCTCTCACGAACTGCGCACCCCGCTCAATCCGGTGCTCCTGATCGCGAGCGAGGCCGCCACCGATCCCGCGCTGGCGCCCGACGTGCGCGCCGACTTCGAGACCATCGCGAGAAACGCAACGCTGGAGGCACGGCTCATCGACGATCTGCTCGACCTCACGCGCATCACCCACGGGAAAATGCTTCTCGATAAACGCACGGTCGATGTCCACGCCGTGCTCGCCGACGCCTTGGAAACCGTCGCCTCCGATCTCAACGAGAAGCGCTTGAAGCTGGATGTGAAACTCACCGCCGGCAGCCGGCATGTCTTCGGCGACCCCGCGCGGCTGCAGCAGATCTTTTGGAACGTCCTCAAGAACGCCGTGAAGTTCACTCCGCGCGGTGGTTCCGTGCTCGTGGAGACCCGCGCCTGCGAAAAGTCCGGCCGCTGTTCGGTGATGATTCGCGACTCCGGCATCGGCATGACCGACGACGAGGTGCGCCGCGTGTTCGACGCCTTCTCGCAAGGCAACCACGCCGCCGCCGGCGGTTCGCACCGTTTCGGCGGCCTCGGACTCGGCCTGGCGATTTCCCGCATGCTCGTCGAACTCCACGCCGGGCAAATCTCTGCGGCGAGCGAGGGCATAAACCGGGGCGCCACCTTCACCATCGACCTCCCGCTCACCGATGCCTCCACGGAGCTGGACGCGATCCTGCCCGCCCATCGTCAGGATTCGCCGCCGGACACCCGGCAGCCGGGAGGCGGCCGCGTCAGACACATCCTCGTCGTCGAAGACCATTCCGCGACACGCCTGTCCATCACCCGTCTGTTGTCGCGGCGCGGATACGTCGTCACCGCTGCCGGCTCCGTCAACGACGCGCTGGCGAAGGCGGAGGAAAACATTTTCGACCTCGTCGTTTCCGATATCGGGCTGCCCGATGGCGACGGTTATTCGCTGATGACGCAGCTCCGCGACCGCCACGACCTCACCGGCATAGCCCTTTCCGGATACGGCATGGAGCAAGACATCGCCCGGAGCCGGGCCGCCGGTTTCACCGATCACCTCATCAAACCCGTCAGCGCCCAGGCGCTGGATCGTGTCCTCTCCACGTGGGAAAACTCGCTCGCACCCGAAAGCGATTGAGCTCCCGCAACCTCCGCTACCCGTCGGTAGCCCCCGTAGCCGCGCTTTCCGAAGCGTGGCCGCCCCCGCAAAAACACGCTCGCCAAAGAAAACCCGCCGGCGCCGTGTCTTCCCGCCTGCCACCGTCGCTCCGCCTCCGCCCGTGCTCCGAGCTTGGCGCTACCGCACGAATCCGCCAACAAGCCGGGCGGTGAATTCGTCTACGACCAACCATCCGCCTTCGCCCGCCGCTCCCTCCGCCTCCGTCGCTCCGGTTGCGAAGGTGAAGGACATCCACGGCTGGCGTCGCGTGCTCCTCTACCCCTTCGGCCTCCTGCTCCGCGCCTGGGGTGCGAGCCTGCGCTTCGAACCCTCGGCCGCCTCGCTAGCCCACCTCAGGAAAGTCGACGAACCCATCGCCATCGTGCTCTGGCACAACCGCCTTTTCCTCACCTCGGAAATCTTCCGCCGCTACCGCCAGGGCCGCACGATCTACGGCCTCGTCAGCGCGAGCAAAGACGGTGCCTGGCTCGCGGCGTTTTTCTCGCTCGTCGGCATCCGCACCGTGCGCGGCTCCAGCAGCAAACTCGGCCGCGAAGCCGTCACCACGCTCGTCGAAGTGATGCGCGCCGGCCACGACATCGGCATCACGCCCGACGGGCCGCGCGGCCCGCTCTACGACTTCAAAGCCGGCGGCCTCATCGTCGCCCGCCGCGTCCACGCCCCACTGCTCCTGCTCGGCGCCACCTTCGAATCCAGCTGGCAACTACGCAGCTGGGACCGCTTTTACCTGCCAAGACCGTTTTCTAAAGTCCGCCTGCACGCCGAATGGGTGCCATCCGCCGACCTCACCGATCGCGACGAAGCCGCCCGCCTCCTGCGCGAACGCCTGCTCGCGATGAATCCCGACACCGCCCCGGCTAACGCAAAACACGTGTGACGTAGCACGCGCA
>CAMLSH010000438.1 GCA_946482625.1 uncultured Opitutaceae bacterium | reverse complement strand
ACGGTGAGCAGGACTTCGGCGTGGGTGAGCGCAAGTTCCTGGGCGTGCTCGGAAATCCGATACAGGCGGCTGGCGGCGGCGAGGAGCTGTGGCTGGAGCTCGGGGAAACGTTCCGGGGCGAAGTTCTCGCCTTCGCGCTGGCCGTCGAGAGCGATCATGTGCGCCGTGGCGCGGGTCATGGTGACCTGCATTTCGAGTCCGGTGGGGCGGATGCGTGCGGCGGTGGTGATCTCGAAGGGTTCGTGGGCGAAAGCGGAAACAGCGGTGAAAAACGAGAGAACAACCAGCAGGTAACGGCAGAGGAGCGACGCAGAGAAAGGCATGAGGATGGCCCCTCAGATGAAGCGGGACCGGCGGCGATGTGAAGTCAGATGGCCACAAAAGGCGCATAAGGCGCAAAAGCAGAAAGGACCTTCTTGTGAGGAATTGGATGGCTGCAGGCGGTCGCGGGCGCCTCAGCTCTGAAAAACCGGTCCGCTTTCATGGCGGACCGGCTTTGACTCCAAGGAGCGGACACGCGGCGTGATCAGGGGACGATGATCTGGTCGATGTTGCCGAGGTCGCTGCCGGTGGAGGCGAACTGGAACGTGTTCGTGGAGTTGTTATTGAGGGTGATGTTTACCGTGAGCGTGTTCCAAGTCGTCCACGCGCCGGTGGGTTGGAAGGTGACGCTCGTGGTGCTGCCGTTGACGACGAGGTTGCCCGTGCGCGCGGTGGTGGCGCCGAGGGCGTAGCGGATTTGCAGGGCCTTGGAGCCGCCGCCGTTGCCGTCGACGTTGTTGAACGTGAGCGTGCCGCCGCTGGCCGGGAAGTTGGCGAAACCAGAGCCGTTGAAGCCGGCGTTGTTGCTGTCGATCGTAACACCGCCCGCGACTGTCGCAGCCTCTGCTTGGTAGGTGTCGGATGTGGGCGGGGTGGTGCCGCCGACGTAGGTGATGTTGGCGGCGGGCTGTGCGCTCATGCCGGTGCCGAGGTAGAAGCCGGGGTGGGGCGGCTGGTTGTAGGCGGTGTTTTGCCAGGCGATGGCCGTGCGGTATTGGGCGTCGTGCATCAACGTGTAGAGACGGTTGGTCGCGACTGACGTTGAAACGTAGATACGCAGGGCGGTGTTGCCGGTTTCGCGCCAGACGACTTCTTCGCGCCAGTCGCCGAGGATGTCGGCGGAGAGATTGGGCGTGGCTTTGGTCGAGTTGTTCGAGGCGCAGCCGGTGGCGCTGAGCAGCGTGCTGGTGGTGGAGGCGGTCTCGTTCCACTTGGAGATCGTGATGCCATCGAGGAATTCGCGTTTCAGGTCGGCGTCCCACCAGACCATGAAGTTCATCGGGCCCGGGCGGGTGGTGGAGATGAGGGTGCCGCTGGCGCTGTAGAGGCCGCCGCGGGAGGCCCAGCATTCGTAGCCGAGGTAGCGGGAGTCGATGTCGCCCGCGCAGCCGCGACCGATATCAACGCCCTCGCCGGAGACGCCGAAGAGGATGGCGCCGGTGTTGGCGTCGTGCAGCTCGGAGCCGTTGCTGCCGTAACTGGAGGGCGACTCGTGAACCATCCAGACTTCGAGACCAGAGCGGCTGGGGTTCATGTCGGAGACATGGAGCGCGTCGCCGTGACCGAGGCTGGTCGAGTATTTGCCGGCACCGTTGTCGTCGATGGTGCACGCACCGTAGACGACCTCCTGCCGGCCGTCGTTATCGACGTCGGCGATCGAAAGGCTGTGCGCGCCCTGGCCGCGGTAGGCGGCGAGCGAGCCGCTGGTGCTGTTGCCGGTGTCGAAGGTCCAGCGTTGGGTGAGCGCGCCGTTCCGAAAATCCCAAGCGGCGAGCACGGTGCGCGTGTAGTAGCCGCGACACATCACGAGGCTGGGCCGGGTGCCGTCGAGATAAGCCACGGCCGCGAGGAAGCGATCGACGCGGTTGCCGTAGTTGTCGCCCCAGCTGGAGACGGTGCCGCGGGGAACGACGTAGTTGGCCGTGGCGAGGACGGCGCCGGTCTGTCCGTTGAAAACGGTGAGGAATTCCGGGCCGCTGAGAACGTAGCCGGAGCTGTTGCGATAATCGGCGGACGCGCTGCCGATGACCTGGCCGGTGCCGGAAATGGAGGCGTCGGCGGTTTTGCAAGCGACCTCGGCTTTGCCGTCTCCATCGAGGTCATACACCATGAACTGGGTGTAATGGGCGCCGGCGCGGATGTTGCGACCGAGGTCAATGCGCCAGAGGCGGGTGCCGTTGAGTTTGTAGCCGTCGAGGTAGACGTTGCCGGTGTAGCCGGACTGGGAGTTGTCCTTGGCGTTGGACGGGTCCCACTTCACGACGAGTTCGTACTCGCCGTCGCCATCGAGGTCGGCCGCGGAGCAATCGTTGGGCGAGTAGGTGTAGGCGACGCCGTCGGGCGTGGTGCCGCCGGCAGGCTGCAGGAGGGGAACGCGGAGGTAATTTTGCACGGGCGCGCTGGCCGGGAGCGTGAAGGCGGCGCTGGCGGCTTGCTCGACGCCGTTGAGCACCGGGCGGACGGTGTAGGCGTTGGACTGGGATGCGGTGGACGTGGTGTCCACGAAGTTGGTGGAGTTGGTGATGACGCTGCCGTTCAACTTCACCGGCGTGCCGCCGTTGGCAGAGCGGTAGACGTTGTAACCGAGGCCGGACGCATCGAGGCCGAGGTGGCGCCAGCCGACGTAGACTTCGGTGCTGCTCGTGCGCAGGGCGACAACGCCGCGGCCGAGGTTTTCCATCTGATAAGGAGCGGCCATCAGCGGTGTGACCGCGGCGAGCGCAACGCACAAGGCGAGCGCGAGGAGGCTGTTTTTTGGGGTATTCATGTTTTGGTGATCAGTTGCCCGAGGTTCAGGCGTGCAGCTGCGAGTGGGGACGCGCGCAGCCCAGCCAAAAGCGGACGGGACGCGTGCGGAAGAAGCGCAAAGGTCGGGAGGGGTATCCGTCTCGAAGGGGGGGTAAGAACGGACGCAGTACCGGACAGCAGACACGGGTTTCGGGCAAAGGAACCCACGCTCATACAGTCAAAATGGGAATCGTGCAGAAGGCGCTTTCTTGGGGCGTGGGTCTAGAAACGTGAGAGGACGAGGATTCGGACCACCTCGGGAACATCGGTTGGTTGATGCGGCCGGAGAGGCACTGCACGACGGGAGAAAATTTCCCGGCGCTTGCCTGCGGAGCGCATCTCGGGACGCTGGCGGCTGGCATGTCGAATCCCGTTACTCGTCCCACGTTTCGCGAAGCGCTGCGGTTCTGGCTGAAGCTGGGGTTTATCAGTTTCGGCGGGCCGGCGGGGCAGATCGCGATCATGCATGAGGAACTGGTCGAGCGGAAGCGGTGGATCGGGGAGAACCGGTTTTTGCACGCGCT
>CAMLSH010000437.1 GCA_946482625.1 uncultured Opitutaceae bacterium | reverse complement strand
TCGATGTCCTTGCCCATGGGGATATCCTCGGGCTCCCAGTGGTTGGCCTTCATCGTGCGGTAGAGATCGTAGGCCCACTGGTACTTCAGCGGGAGGAGGTTGAAGGTCATGGACTGGCGGCCGTTGATGACCTTCTTGTCGGCGAAAGCGGCTTCGGCTTTTGCCTGATCGAGGACGAATGTTTTAGAACCGACTTGAAACGATTTTTGCATGAACGGAGAGCCGAGGGTTGGAGACGAACTGATGCTTGGTAAGTGGAGACGAAAAAGGACGGACTTGAGTGAGTGACGAACGGGCGTGGGGGTGAAACGCCGCGAGAGAGGGACTTGATTTGACGGCTGAAAGCGAGGCGCGAGTCTGGGTTGTTAGAACTTATTGACGAGTTATTGACCACAACCCGTTGTGGTCGCCAGCCGATGAGGCCACAAGGGATGGGGTCAGAGATTTTATTCGTCAAATGGTTTGTGAATGAAAAAAGTTCGCATTTCGGCGAATTCGGGCTTGCCGAAGACGCGCGAACTTTGCCCCGAGGGAAAAACGGGCGATGGCAGGCGACGACCGCGTTTCTGTCGGTGAAAGGAGGCGAGTTTGCCGCGACTCTTCGGAAGCGGAATGAGCCGGGCCCGGGAGGCGCTTTTAGCTCGGGAGACGCCTAAACGGACGATGGCAATGCGCCCGCAACGCGGACAAGGGAGGCAGGTATTGAGTAACCGAATGCACAACGCAGGACGCGGTCGAAGGCGGGCGTGCGCGAAAGCGGGCACGCGAAGGAAGGCGGATGCGTTGCCCAAGGGAAGGTCCTTGGAGGGCGACCGGAAGCTGGCGAATCTGGCGCGAGAAACTTTCGGCTTCCGTTTTAATCGGCGCTTCCTACCGTCTCGCCTTCCCGCCTCGGAGAGGTGGCAGAGTGGTCGATTGTACCTGACTCGAAATCAGGCGTGCCCGCAAGGGTACCGAGGGTTCGAATCCCTCCCTCTCCGCCACTTGGCTCTTCGACCGAGAGCAGTGGTAACCCTCCTTGATCGAACAGCGGAGCGATGCGTGGAGCAGCGAACGGCGGGTATCAGCACGCGAACATCGTTCACCGCGTAGGTCAGAACGGACGCCGGGAACGCAGATCCGCCTCACTCACCCACCCTTTGGGTAACGGTGAACTCGTAGCGGACCGCGTCGTAGAGTTCGTTCGCGCGGGAACTCACCGCAAAGTCGATCTGCGATCCGCGTTCCACGTTCACAGGCAATGAGAACGTCGCAGCCTCTTCGCGGTTTCCTTCGACCACGCGGGAGAAAATTTCGTGACCGTTGGCGAAGACCCGCAGGATAACGCCATCCCCTTTCGGGCTTTCTTCTCCGCTCGCAATCCATCCGCTGACGATGACTTCGCCCGCCACCGGGCTTTCCCAACGCAGAGTCGCGGCGGCGTCGCCACTGTCGTTGGTATCCGGATGCAGATCACCGGGAGCGATGCGCAGATAACTGAGTCCCGGAACGTCGGTGGCCCACTCATAACCCCACATGGTCTCGCGCTGGATGAGCTCCGTGAAAGCGCCGGTTGAATCGCGGTAACCGTAGCGCCAGTTGTTTTCCCCCTGCACCTTGGAGTAATCGTCAGCCGTCGATGCGAGGACGCGAACGCCTGTATCGACCTCCTCAACACTGCCCACCTTCCCTCTTATAAAAACCGGGTCCTCGCCCACCTCGAGCGTGACCACATTGCCCGCACCAGCAGCCGGCTCCCGTGTGCTCGGCGTGCCCATGAGGTTAAAGACCGTGAGCGGAGCTTCGGCGCGCAAACGGATTCTGGAGGACTGGATAGCCCAGGCGACACGCACCTCCTCCCCGCCGCGTTCGAACACGTACACATGCACACGCGTGTAAGGCCGCACAGCCTCCCGCCGGACAAACGACGCGCCGTCCAGCTGATGGATCAAATTGGCGTAAGCGACATACGCGGGTGCGACCGCATAGCGGCCCATCCCGGACGGCTCCTTCTCATGATGACGAAGCAGCCCCATGCCGATGAACCCGGCATGATCGGCAGCGAGGTACCAGTAGATCTTCGCCACGCCTTCCTTGAGGAGCAGCGTGTATTGCCGCACGAGATACCGTGCCGCCTCGGCGCGGCCCTTTTCGTACATCCCCCGGCCTTTCTCCCAAGGATGCTCCTCCTTGCCGTGATACCCCGTTTCGGTGACCCAGATCGGTTTGGTTTCTCCGCCGTTATACTTGCGAACCAGTTCGTTGAGAGCTGCCACCTCGCGATCCACGCCTTCGGGATTGTTGCGATAAGGATGGATCACCAAACCGTCCATGTAGCCGAGCCCGCCCAGCTTAAAAAGCCGCTCGAAGTAAGGCAGCGGAATCAACACCGCCGCCCCGCCGAGCACCTGCACATCGGGACGGCGGGCCTTGAGGCGTTCGTACGCGACTTTGAGCATCGCCGTGTAGAACTCACTGCGGGCATCGACACTCTGTCGCGCCGGAGGAGGCGCCCAAGAACCGTTGTATTCATTCCACACCTCCACCCAACGCATCTGTTCGCCATACCGGTCGAGAACGGCGCGGCCGTAATTGGCAAAACCCTCGAACCCCGCCAGCGTGCTGGGCCCCTCCCGATGGTCGTAATGTTCATTGCCGTAGGAAAGCACCACCAATGGACGAACACCCGCCTCCGCGCTCGCCTTCATATAGGCGTCGGACTTGGCCGGGAACGAGAAGACGCCCTTCGTCCGTTCGACCTCCGCCCAGTAGTGTTCATCGCGAATCGATTCGATGCCGATGTGCTTCAGCACCGGCAACAGCTCGGGATTCATGCCCTGGGCAAAGTGCGTGGCGACACCGAACGGGCTCTTCACTGAATCGGGCGACGCATGCGGGCGCACGATCGCAAAACTGGTGTAGCGCAGCGGCACCGCCGCGTCTCCCCCAGCTGGCGTCACCGCCAACAGATAGTACCCGACGTCGGACACGCGCGGTTTGATCACCACATTGCCATCACTGATTCGTCCGCTGCCGGAATCGACTCTCCGGCCCCAGAAGTCCGTCACCGTCCACGAGACCGCATCGGCTTTGATCGAGTGTCGAATTTTCACGGCATCTTTCTCCGCCAGGAAAATATTCCCGAGCCGATCGCTCCGCCACGCGTCCGACTCGTCCGCGAAGGTCTGCACAGGCAGCACCGCCAGCGCCAGAAAGACGAAGACAAGCCAGGCGCGGGAGAGAACAAACGAGTCGGTTTTCATGCGCTTCTTTGTATCGGATTACTCAGCACAGGTGACTCCGCTAGTCATCAAGAGCGCGCCGATGTTCTGAAAATTTTCCGCGTCGGATCGCGAGAATCACTCGGCAGGCTCGTCAAATCCCTTTGTCGCCGACGCAACCCGAGATAAAGGCGTGCGGG
>CAMLSH010000436.1 GCA_946482625.1 uncultured Opitutaceae bacterium | reverse complement strand
CGAACAAGACGATCGCGAAGCGCGAAGCCGAACTCGCCGATATCGAGGCGCGTCTCCAAGCGGACGAAAACAAACTCAAGAAAGAAGCCGCCAAGACCGTGCAGGAGCGCAGCCTTTGGGAGGCCGAGGTCGTCGCCTTCCAAGACGAGAAAAAGAAATTCAGCGAAGCCACCGTGCAGTTCGAGAAACGCCGCAAGCAGGTGCTCGAACAGGCCAAGGCACTGCTCGAACGCGACGCCGCCGGCTGAGCGGAGGCACGACACTCCTGAGCGATTTCACGGCCCCGAACGCCTTTGCGCGTCCGGGGCTTTTTTCATCTCGCGCCGCGCAGCGGAGACGTGTTGGACTCGTGTCCTTATTCTATGAGCTCCATCAACTCGTTCCTGCTTCAAAACAACCTCCGCATCGCGAGTAATCCCTGCGTGAGCCCCGACTTCTGTCTCGATTGGGCCACGCTCTCGGCGAACGTCGCGAAAGGCGCGGTAAAGGTCTGGCCCAAGAGCCAGTTTGAAACGGCGGCGGGCACTTGGACGTTGGTGGAGGATTCGACCGGGGATACGGCGTGGAAGCTCGAAGCGAAGGCCGGAGTCGATGCGGTGAAGGTCCTCGCGAATGGCGTGGCGATCACAGGCGGCGCGGCTTTCCCGGCGAGCTTCGCGAATCTGTTGAAGCTCAAAAATCTCATTCAAGAGCACAATCCGGCCGCCACCATTTTCCCGACGGCGACGCAGAAGCTCGGTCAGAGCACGCTCGGCATCGGTGCTCGTTTCACCACGCTGCACTGGCCGGCGGTCGAGTGGGCGATGAGCGCGCTCGAGATCGGCGTGACGGCGAATCAGAACTCGATCCCGCGCGAACTGGTTTACGACGTCGACGCGATGCTGGCGGGAAAACTGGATACAGTTCCGTTCCCTTTCATCGGCACCAACGTTCCCGAAGGCCACCAAGGCCAGAGCGTCGAAGGCATGAGCCACGGGTGCGTGCTCTCGAAGCTGAAGACTGGGTTTCACCGTCACGGCATCGCGTGGAGCTTCAACGCCGACCACCAGCCGATCGGCGGCAAGTTCGACATTCGCGAAGACCAACTCGTCACGGGCTGCGTGCTGGCGAGCTACATCACGTTCGATCTTTCCCCCGAGCTCGCGCAGACGAAAGTGGCCGATGACGCCGCCGGCTGGGTGAAGGCCAACGTGCCCGCTGAACTCGTCGCGAAAGTGAAGGCGCGCGTCGCTTCTGTCGGTCTCACGCTCAACGAGGCCGAGTTTGCCAAGCTGCTCGCCTACGTCTGGCCGTCGCTCCAGAAGATGAAGGTGCGCGACGAGAAATATGCCGCCGCGCGCGCGAAGCTCTTCACGACGTCGGTGGGACGTGAATACCTGCGCGAACTTTCGATCGACGAGCTTCCCGGCCTCACGACTCCTGAGACGACGGCGATCATGCTGGCGCTCTGTGAGGCGCTCGGGATGAAGATCAGCTTTGTCGCACCGGCGTTCGGTTTTCAGAAGAACATGCCGTATCCCGATGACGCCGCGCTGCGCGTGCTCATCGAGAAGCAGTGGAACGTCTGCAAACAGTTTGGCGCGAGCATCGGTTTCCACTCGGGCTCGGGCAAATCGGCTGAGAACTATCAGGTCATGGGCGAGGTCACGGGCAGCCGCCTCGAGATCAAGACGAGCGGTCGTTACACCTACGAAATGGGCCGGGCGCTGTTCGCTTCCAAGAACGCCGCCGATCAGGCGCTGTGGAGCGACTGGTATAAGTTCACCGTCGAACTCGCCGTGAAGGGCGCGTTCAGCGAGGACGCGACCGAGCAGAAGATGGCGCGCACGTTCATCACCGAGGCGTTGGTGAAGTCGAACAAAGACTCGAACGTGTTTGCCGGCGTGGATACCGTGCGCCGTGCGCTCGAAGCGCTTGTTCCGAGCCCGGAGCACATGTTCTGGTTTGAGTACAATTTCCTCTACGTGCTCGCGGCGAACGGCAAAGCCGAGAAGAACGCGTTGGGCGATCATTCGCCGGCGGGCTACCAGCAGCGCGCGCGGTTCTACTCGATCAGCGACGAGGGCCGCCTGAACTTCTCGAAGAACATCGCGAGCTACATCGTCTTTCTCGCGGAGAACACGGGGCTCGCGTCGAAGGAACGCTGCGCAGGCGCGTTGAAGGTGCTCGCTGGCTACACGACGATGGAGCAGCTGCTCGGCGATATCAGTCGCTGAGTCGGCGCGGCTTCGAAGCGGCGCCAAGCGTGCAGACGTGAGCGTCGTTGAAATTTGGATAGCAAAAGCCCGGACCGAGATGGTCCGGGCTTTTTCGTCGTTGGTTTTCGGAGCCACGCTTTAACAAGCGCGGCTACACGGAGGCGCGGACACGAGGTCCGGCCCTACGTCGGAAATCAGTAACCCTGTTTTTGCAGGGCGGCGCTGAGTTCTTGCATGAAGGCTTGGCCGTCGGCGGGGGTTGGACGGTAGCCGGGCTGGCTGACTTTCGTGAAGCCGGGGCGGCCTTGGCCGTCGACGATCCAGTCGGCCGTGACGCCGTCGCTGAAGGTGACCGTGCCGCTGGCGAGGGCGCCGGGGATCAAATTCACCTTGTTCACTTCGACGACGACATTGCCGGCGGCGGGCTCTTCGGGGAAGGCGTTGGGATCTTCGGCGAATTCGCCGTCTTCGAGATCGGGGGGCAGATCCTGGTCGGCGACCGCGGGGCCGTTTGCGCCGGCGGCGGGCGGGGTTTTGGCCGCGGGAGATTTTGGTTTCGCCGGTTGGGCTTTGGAGACGTCGTTGGTGTCGACTTTGGGGGCGGCGTCTTTGATCGCGAGGTCGAGATCGTCGACGAGGAAGCGGACGTCCATGTACGTCATCGAGATTTTGAGCTGCTCGGAGAGCTTTTTCTGAATCGCGGAGAGGTTATCGCCGGCGGCGACCCAGCTGGCGACGGTCTGTTTTTGCTCGGGAGTGAGTGTCATGGGACGGAGACGGAAAGTTGAGGGTTGAGGGAGAGAGTTGAGAACTTGAAGTGCAGGAGGAGCAAGGTGGTTCTCGCGACCGCGGGCGCAACGTGCGGGTGAATCTTCCGGCTGTGAGACGGTCGGGTGGGAACAGGGAAATTACTGCGTGTCCGGTTTTTTGCGGAGGCATTTAGCCGGTTGGACGACGCACGTTTAGAATTTTCATTTTGTTTGTTCGGTCGTGGCTTTGAGCGCGGTTAAGTAGGTGAAGGTATGGACAACGACGCATCGCTTCTTCGCCGGTATGTCGACGACGGCTCTCAGGCCGCTCTCGCGGAGCTGGTCCGACGCAACATGGATCTCGTCTATTCGGCGGCGCTGCGCCGCACGGGTGGCGATGCGCAAGGTGCGGCAGATGTCGCGCAGCAAGTCTTCGTCTCGCTCGCACGGCATTCGCGAAAACTGGTC
>CAMLSH010000435.1 GCA_946482625.1 uncultured Opitutaceae bacterium | reverse complement strand
ACGCGCGAGACGTCGCGGATGACCATCTTGGCGCCGAGCGTGCCGTAGGTGATGATGTTGGCCACGCAGTCGCGGCCGTATTTATCGCGCACGTAGTTGATGACTTCCTCGCGGCGGCGCATGCAGAAATCGATATCGAAGTCGGGCGGCGAGACGCGCTCGGGATTCAGGAAGCGCTCGAAGAGGAGGCCGAAGCGGATGGGGTCGATATTCGTGATGCCGAGGAGATAGGCGACCATGCAACCGGCGCCGGAGCCGCGGCCGGGGCCGACGGGGATGTTGTGGACCTTGGCCCAGTTGATGAAATCCCAGACGACGAGGAAGTAGTCGATGAAGCCGGTGACGGTGATGATCGACAGCTCGTAGTTCATGCGGACGACGAGGAGTTCGTCGGGCGCGAGGTTGTTGTAGTCGGGCGGCTGCGGTTTCTGGCCGGGCGGGAGATCGGTGAGTTTGGCGAGGCGCGTGGCGACGACTTCGTGTTTCGCGACGGTGTCGTGATCGACATCGTAGCGTTTTTTCAGGCCCTCGATGCAGAGTTGTTTGAGATACGCGGCGGGGGAGAGTTTTTCTTTGATCTCAACGGGTAGCGGGTAACGCGGGTAACGCTCGGAGCCTTTGGGGAACGGGATCGCGAGGTCACACATCTCGGCGACGAGTTGCGTGTTCGTGACGGAGTCGGGGACCTCGGCGAAGAGCTTCGCCATCTCATCGCGGGACTTCAGGTAGAACTGAGTCCCGGTGAATTTCATGCGGTTCTCCTCGTCGATCTTCGCGCCGGTTTGGATGCAGAGCATGGCATCGTGCGGACCGGCGTCTTCGGCGCGGACGTAGTGAACGTCGTTTGTGCAGATGACCTTGAGGTTAAACTCTTCGGCGAGCTTCAGAAGGCCGGGGATGATTTTGAGCTGTTCGGGGATGCCGTGGTCCTGGATTTCGACGAAGTAGTTTTCGCGGCCGAAGATCTCGACGAAGCGGGCGCAGGCTTTGCGGGCGTCGTCTTCGCGGTCGTGGAGGAGATGCTGCGGGACGATGGCGGCGAGACAGCCGGTGAAGCCGATCAGACCGCCGGCGTATTTCGCGAGGGTTTCCCAGTCGGCGCGGGGCTTGTAGTAGAAGCCGCGTAGGTGCGCGTCGGAGACGAGCTTCAGGAGATTTTGGTAGCCGGTGAGGTTCTTCGCGAGGAGGCCGAGGTGGTAGTGGCTTTTGCCCTCCTCGTTGCGGCCGTTTTTTTCCAAGCGGGACGACTCGGTGAGGTAGATTTCGCAGCCGATGAGGGGCTTGATGTTTTTGGCTTTGGCGGCGTTGTAGAACTCGATCGCGCCGAAAAGATTTCCGTGATCGGTGAGCGCCATGGCGGTCATACCGAGGTCCACGGCGCGGTTCATCAGGCGGTCGATGCGGCAGGCGCCGTCGAGCAGGCTATAATCGGTGTGGACGTGGAGATGGACGAAGTTCTTATCGGCAGACGACACAGTCCGGGTAAGCAACGGAGCGAGTCCGGCCGTGCAAGCGTGGAGTCGGACGGGGAGGAAAAAAGCCGTTGACGTACCGGACCGCTCTTGCCGTAGTCATCGCCTTTTTCCTGTTTCCAAACCTGTCCGCCCACATGTCCATCGAAATCAAAATCCGCAAAAACGAGCCCATCGACCGTGCGCTCCGTCGCATGAAGAAGAAGCTCGAGCGCGAGAACATCATCAAAGGTGTCCGCGCCAAGCGTTACTGCGAGAAGCCGTGCGAGAAGCGTCGTCGTAAGGAGAAGGTCATGGCCTTCACTGCGATGCTGCGCCGCCGTCACGCGAGCTAACCCGACACGCTTCAAGCGTGCAGTTTTCACTTTCAACGACCGCGCTCCGACCTGTTTCGGGGTGCGGTCGTTTTGTTTTAGGTTTTTCAACCGGCGGGCGGCAGCCTTTTTGCTAACGAATCCGTACTCATCGCGTGAAACCCGTCCTCGCCCTCTCGACCAGTTGGAACTCATCCCGCCATACCGATGGCTACGCGATGTTGCGCGAGATGGCAGATCTGGGGTTTTCCCATGTCGAGCTGAGTCACGGCATCCGCATCACGCTGGTGCCGGGCATCCTGAAGGCGATGGACGAGGGGTTCATCAAGGTCAGTTCGACGCATAATTTTTGCCCGTTGCCGACGGGGATTACACAAGCGGCGCCTAATCTGTTCGAGCCTTCGGATGCCGATCCGCAGCAGCATGACCAGTGGCTGCGGCAGACGAAGCGCTCACTCGATTTCGGCCAGCAGGTGGCCGCCCGTGCGTTGGTGCTGCATCTGGGCAGCGTGAAGTTTTTCTGGTTCAACCCGGTCGACAAACTGGAGGCCTATTTCGAGAAGCACCCGGGCGTGAGACTGGCGGACGACAAGCGTTACGTGGCGTTGCGCGACAAGGTCATGAAGAAGATGCAGGCGCGAAAGCCCCCGTATTGGAATCAGGTGAAGGCGAGCCTGGAGGAGATTCGCGCGTATGCGGCGGAGCGGGGAATCGCGCTGGGTTGCGAGAATCGGGAGAACGTGGGCGAACTGCCGATCGACGGCGAATTTGAGGAGCTGCTTGCCAGCATGACGCAGCCGAACACGGCGGGCTACTGGCACGACACGGGGCACGCGCACATCAAGCAACAGCTGGCGCTGCTCAATCACCGCGAGCATCTGGAGAAAAACGCGGCGCGGCTGATCGGGTTTCACCTGCACGACGTGAGTGCGGAGGGTAAGGATCACCAGCCGGTCGGCTCGGGGGAGATCGATTTCAAAATGGTGAGCTCGTTTTGGAAGCCGCACCACCTGCTCACGCTGGAGTTTGGCCCGCGCATTCCGGTCGAGGCGGTCAAGGACTCGAAGGTGCGCATCGAGGCGCTGATCGCCGAGCGGTTTCCGCAGGGTTGAGCGCCCGAAGCCGGGAGGGGCTGGTCCGCGCCAAGACGCCTGACGGGTATTCCCGGGGTTGCGCTGGGCGGGCGGACCGGCATTTTAGCCGGCCATATGAAATTGAAACTGCTGGCTTCGTTTTTGGTTTTGTTCGGCGTCGTGGTTTTCCGGATGCAGGCGGCGGACGAACCCAAGCCCGCGCCGGCGGCGGCGGCGGCGTTGCAGACGGAGCTCCGCGCTGTGATCGATAAAGTGCAGGCGAAGGTCGAGGCGGGACCGGTCACCGAAGCGACGCTGGCGGACGAGTTGAAGGCGTTCGATCGGTTGCTGGAGACGCACAAGGCGGAGAAGACGGACGCGGTGGCGCAGATCCTCGTGATGAAGGGCGCGCTGTATCTTCAGTTGTTGAACGATTTCGAGAAAGCGGCGGCGGTCTTCCGCCAGCTCAAAGAGCAGTTTCCTGACTCCTCGCAGGCGAAGGAAGTCGACGATGTGCTCAAGGCCATCGCCACGCAGCAACAGGCCGCGCGTGCGCAAGA
>CAMLSH010000434.1 GCA_946482625.1 uncultured Opitutaceae bacterium | reverse complement strand
CGATGACGAGATCGGGCGGGGTGCCGCCGTGGCTGAGGGCGTAGGTGCGGGTGATTTTCCCGTAGGCGCGAAGCAGGAGCTCGATGCCTTTTTTGGAGTGAATGCGGCCGAGAAAAAGGAAGTAGCGGTGGCCGGCGACGGTGCCGCTGCGGGCTCGCCAGGCGGTAGTCCAGTTATCGGGAAACCCTTCCGGGCGGGCGGCGCCGTAGGCGATGACACGTTCGTTACTGCGGTAGCCGGGGAAGGTTTTTTGGGCGAGACGGCGTTCTTCCTGGCAGGTGAAGAAAACGGCGCGGGCATCGCGGAGGATGCGGCGTTCGGCGATCTGCCAGTAGAGCCATTTTTTGACGTGCTTGACCGGGTAGGCGGTGCGGATCGAGGGATCGAGCATGCCGTGCGGGATGATGAAATAGGGCGGTCCGTCCAGCTCGCGGGTGATGGAGCGGACGGCGAGACCGAGGTATTGCCAGAGGCCGTGGACGATGACCGCGTCGTAACGGGGGAGGTTTTCGCGGAGCCAGGGGCGAAGGCGGTTGGCGTAGGCGTAGCTCCCGCGGGAGGGGCCCATCGCGAAGGTTTGTCCCACCCAGCTTTGGAGGTAGCCGGCCTTCGGATCGTCCACCGTGAGGAAATCCGTCTGGTGGCCGAGGCGCGCCAGCGCCGGGGTGATCGCCCGCAAACCCGCAACGGGACCGCCGGTGGCAGGATCGACGGTGGCGATGACGCGGAGAATTTTCATGCGGCGGTCGGAAACGGCTCCTGGCCGCGGTTTTCCAGAAGCAGCGTGTAGAGTTGGAGGTACGCGTCGAGCATCGCTTGCGGCTCCCACCGTTTTGCGTGGAGGAGGCCGGCGGCGCGCAGCGGCGCGGTATCGGTGAGCGTGGCGGCGATGAGGGCGGCGGCTCCGGCGGGATCGGCCGGGTCGAGGTAGCGGGCGGCATCGCCGCCGACCTCAGTCATGGGCGGGCGATTCGAGGTGAAAACGGGGCAACCACAGGCTTGCGCCTCGGCGATGGGCCAGCCGAAACCTTCCTCCCACGAGGGGAAAATCAGGGCTTGGGCGAGCGAGTAGGCGGCGCGCAGTTCCTCGTTTTCCAAGCCGGGCACGCGGATGATGTTTTCGTGGAGGCAGTGTTGATCGATGATCGCCTGCTGCTCGTGGTCGAAGGGCGGGCCGACGTACACGAGGGTGCGGGCATGAGCGCCGGGCAGGCGGCGGAGTGCGGCGAAGATCGCGATGAGTCCGGTGCGGTTTTTGTACCATTGAGCGCCGCCGATGCAGAAAAGGAACTCGGGTGGTGTGTTGGACTCGGCGGCGGGCCAGCGCAAATGGTGCCGGCGGAAGGCGCGGGCGAGCAGCGGGGCGGCGACGGTGGCGGGCAGCGGGCTGTACGGATAGTTGAGCGAATTGGGCACGACGGCAAGGGAAGCATCGGCCAGACCAGTGAGCCGCTGAAGATCGTCGCGGGTTTTTCCCGAAATGCACGCGGCGGCGCGGAGGCCGGCGAGGTTTTTGAGAATCCACTCCTGGTATTTCACGCCGGAGCGGCCGATGCGGTTTTGCGGGATTTCGCCGCGGGCGGAGCGGATTTGCAGGAGGTCGTGGACGGTGACGAGCAGCGGGACGTCGCGGAGCTTGGGCGCGTAGACGGCGTTGCTGTGGTCGATGATGTGGAAAACGGTGCCCGGCGGCGCGGTGCGGACGAGGCGGCGAAGGCGGCGGGGGAAGAGGGCGAACTTGTCGAGATAGCCCAGGTATTTGGGCAGGCCTCCGTAGCGGTAGCGCGGGCCGAGTTTCACGAAGTGGGGCTCGGGGCGGGCGGTTTCGACCATCAGGCCGCGGGCGCCGAAGCCGTCGGCGAGCAGGCGCTCGAAACGGATCATGCTTTCCTGCCGGTCGGGCGGGAAATTACCGACGAGGACGATCTTCTGCGGGCCGCTCACGCGAGGCCGCGCATCCGGCGGCGTCGTTTTTCGAGTTCGCTCAATTGCTCCGACTCCGAGGAGTCATCCGGCTCGTCGCCGTCGTCGGAGCCGTCTTCGTCACCGTCCGGGTCCGATTCGTCGGTCTCGTCGTCTTCCTCCTCGTTGTCTTCGGAGGGGGGCATGTTGGGGTGATTGAGAAGGGCGAGGACGAGGCCGGCGTCGAAGATCGCGAAGCCGAGCTGGGTGGGCGGAGCCCATTGTTGAAGAACGATGGGAGAAAACCCGGCGGCGGTGACCAGCATGGGGAGAAAGTCACCGTATTGGCGAAGGGCGCGCCACGAGAGGTGCAGCAGATGCAACCAAAGCCCCACGCGTAAACCGATGAAGCCGAAACCGAGCAGCGGGCCGAGCTCCATCATGACGCGGCTCCATTCGTCCTCCGCGAGCAGGAAGCCCATGCCGCCGGACAGGTATTTGGAGGCGAAATTTGAGCCGAGGCCGATGCCACGTCCGAAGAAAGGCACGTCCCAAGCGATCGCGAAAGGAGCGACGAAACCGGCGACGACGCGCGACGTGAGGCTGCCCCACGCGTCGCCTTCGACCTCGGCGGCGGCGGTATCCCAGCGGTCCATGAATACCATCCAGGCCTCGCTGGTGATCGGCATGAAGCGGAGGACGATGAGCACCAGCACGCAGGCTACCAAGGTTCGCGCGAAGGCGGCGGTGAAGGCGCCCTTGATGGCGATACAGGCGAGGAAGACGGCCGCGACGCAGCCGCAGATAATCATCACGCCGCGGCTGATCGAGATCGGCAGGGCGAGGGCGATGCACAAACCCGCGACGATCACGAACCACGTCGCGAAGATTTTTTTCTTCTCGATCACGAAGGCCAGGCAGAAGGCCGTGGCCACGG
This sequence comes from uncultured Opitutaceae bacterium, assembly GCA_946482625.1. Next base: position 587 of record CAMLSH010000434.1, on the reverse strand, counting down.
GGAAGAACACCATCGGACCGGTGATGAAGGAGAAAAAGCCGGGCGGGCGGATGCGGCCCATGGCGCCGTGGATCTGGCCGCCTTCGCCGCCGCCGACGCCGCGGTTGATCCAGGCATCCGTTCCGGCGCGGTTTTGCATGACCATGACCACGGTCATGGGAATGGCGATGGCCAGAATCGCGTAGCCCAGCCGGCGGACGTCTCTGCGATCGAGGTATTCGGCCATCACCCAGATAAAGGGGATGTGCAGGTAATTGGTGCGGAAGCCGTAGAGCGTGACCCACGGGTTGGCGTGGCCGCTGATAAAGGCAAAGACGACCGAACTGACGGCGAGGGCGCCGGTGAATGCGATGAACCCGTTTCGCGGGAAACGGTTTTCCATGATCACCAGGAGGTAGATCCCCAAGACGAGCGGATCGCGGATGATGAGAAGGGGTTCCGCCATGCTCGGGAGCACCCATTTGCGCAGGGCGCCTTCGAAGACGAGCAGGAGCATGTAGAGCCAGATGCCCCACTTAATGAACTTGGTCGTCGTCGTCATGGGGAAAGGGCGGGCGGGCGGCCTGACAGCAACATGGCGGGATTAC
>CAMLSH010000433.1 GCA_946482625.1 uncultured Opitutaceae bacterium | reverse complement strand
TCGAAGTCGGCTTTTTTCTGCGGGAATTCTGCGAGCTCTTGAGTCCAGCGGGTGAGGATCGGGCTCAATTCAGGACTGGCTTCGAGGACGGCGCGCGGCGTCCAGGCTTCGGCGGTTGTACCGCCCCACGAGCTGTGAATGAGGCCGATGGGAACGCCGTGGTCTTGATGGAGTTTTCGGCCGAAGAAATAGCCGACGGCTGAGAACGCGCCGACGGACTCGGGACTGCACGCGGTCCACTCGCCCTTGCAGGTGAACTGAGGCGAATCCGCGACGGTGCGTGTGACCGAGAACAGGCGAATCGCGGGGAACTTCGCGGCAGCGATTTCGCTGCGGGCATCGCGTGCCTTATCGACGCGCAAGGTCATGTTGGATTGTCCTGAACAAAGCCATACATCGCCGAGCAAGACATCGTCGAAACGCAGGTGGTTTTTCCCCTGCACGACGAGCGTGCGGGGACCGCCGGCGGGTTGGGCGGGCAGATCGACGCGCCAACTGCCGTCGGTCGCGGTGACGGTTTCGGCGCGGATCGAGCCGAGCTCGACCGTGACCTTTTCCCCGGCGTCGGCCCGGCCCCAGATGGGAATCGGCTGGTCGCGTTGCAGCACCATATGAGCGCCGAACACGGCGGGCAGGCTGATGTCGGCGCGGGTTGCCGGAAGCGCGCCGAGACTGCCGAACGCGAGCAGCGAGACCAGAAGGTGTGGGGACGAACGCATAAACGTGAGGGGAAAACGAGCGCTAGAAACCGAGCTCGTAGCTGACGACGAATCCACGGCCGGCGCCCTGGCCGGTGGAGCCGTAGGTGTAGCGTTCGTCGAGGAGGTTGCTGACGTTGAGCTGCACGCGGTGGTTGAAGCGGCGATTGGTTTTCCAGCGGTAGCCGATGCCGGCCTCGAAAAGATCGTAGGCGTCGTTGGAGATCGTATCGCGGCCGTCATTCACGATGGCGCGAAGGCCGTGTTCGTCAGGCGTGTCGCCGATGATATCGTTGACCGGGCGATCTGGGAACGGGAGCTGACCGTTGGGCATGGGCCGGTTGATGATGGGGTTGAAGGAAGAGGAGGCGGGATTGGCGTTGTAGCTTGCGACGAGGGTGCGGCCGCCGGGGCCGGTGGGGCGGGACTTGCCGGCGTATTTGTAGCCAGCGGTCAAGTACAGGCCCTTGAGGGCGCCGGCCTTGACGGTGTATTTCCCGCCGATGCCGAGGGAGTGTTTAGGCGTGCGGCGGGTGGGGCCGTTTTCGAAGGCGGGGGCGCTGACGTTGCTGACGATTTTGGCGTCGGTGTAGCCGTAGCCGCCGAAGAATTGGAGCGATTCGGTGGCGACCCAGTTGAAGTCGAATTCGAAGCCCTTGGAGGTTTCGCGGCCGGTGACGACGTCGTAGGTGACAGAGCCGTCGGGCGTGGTGGCGGTGCGGCGGACGTTATCGCGGGCGATGTCGAAATAGGCGGTCGTGAAGGTGAGTCTCTCGCCAAAAGCGGCGGTCTTGAATCCGACCTCCCAGCTCTCGCCGATCTCGGGCGGCACATCGAAAGACTCGCCGAACTCGTCGATGCCGGCGGAGAAGTCGGGGACGAAGGAGCGGCTGAGATTGGCGTAGGCGGTGACCGCGGGGAGGACGCGAACGTTGGCGCCCAGCTGGTAGCTGATCTCGTCGGTGCTGCGGGTGCGGTCGCGGCTTTCGAGCGGCGCCGAGGGATTCAAGTTGCGGGAGTGACTCTTGACGTAGTCGTAGCGAAGGCCGGCGAGAAGCGTGGCGCGTTCCTCGAAAAACGTGGCGCGTTCGCTGAAGAAGACGCCGAAGATATCGAGGGCGTTATCCTCCTTCTGGCGGAGCGTGTAGGTGGAGGGATCGTTGTTGTAGGTGAGGAGACGGTAGTAGGGATTGTTGACGGCGATGCCTGGAGAGTTGTCGTAGTTGATGACGGTGGGGACTTCACCGAGCATCCATGAGCCGCCTTTCGGGACGGTCAAAGTGGGTACCGGAGAGCCGGATACGATGGTGGTGGGCAGGGCGTTGATGGTCGCGAGCGCACCGGCGAAGGCGATGGGCACGTTGCGATTCTGGCCGTTGATGCGCACGACGCGGGTGGCGGAGTCCCACTGCTCGGGCTTCTCGGTCTGCCGCTGATAGTCGAAAGTCAGGAGGGTCTTGTGGTGAACGGGACCGCTTTTCCACGAGGCGAGCAGATCGGTCTGCCAGTTGGCGCCGCCTTCGGGAAATGGGCGGAGGCGGGGAACGCCGATGGCGACGGTGTCGGTGGTGGGATCGTATTGGTCGCGTCCGCCGAATTCCTGGCGGGTGAGACCGCGCTCGAACCAGTTGGCGCTGCTGCGAAGGGAGACGTGCTGGTTGAAACGGTGTTCGAGCGTGGCGGAGAGCGTGTGGACGTAGCGGTCGGCGCGGACGTCGGGGCCGGCGAAGTTAAAGTCGAAGATATTTTCCGCGATGCCGAGGTAGGCGTTGTAGGTGCGCGCGGCGCCGCTCGCGAGGGGCAGGCGGTAGGGGTCGGCGATGGTGCCGCGGGTGTAGGGGACGGTGGCGTTGCCGAGTTCGTGGCGCTCGAGGTACTCGTATTCAAAAAGCAAACTCGTGACGGGAGCGGGTTTCCAGAGGAGCTGGCCGACGGCGGTCCACTGATCCTTTTCTTTGAAATCGATGTCGTACTCGCTGCGTTCGGCGCCGACATCCGCGCGGTAGAAAAACTTGCCGCTCTTGCCGGCGGGACCGGTCGACGATGCTTGGGCACGGATGAAGGCGTTGGAGCCGCCGGAGACATTGATGCGATGCTGCGGTTTGGTGCCGGGGCGCTTGGTGATGATGTTGACGGTGCCGCCCGGCATGACGGTGCCGTAAATGGAGGCGGCGGCGCCCTTGATGACCTCGACGCGGTCGACGTTGACCTTGTCGATCAGGCCGATGCGGCGAAAGCCATTGCGAAGCTGCACATTGGCATCGACGCCGCGGACGCTGTACCCGGTGGAAATGGTTTCGAAGCCGACCACGTTGCTCGTGTAGGCGGTCTGTTCGCGAAATTCGTAGGCGGCGAAGTCGTCGAGGAATTCGCTGGTGACGACGTTAACCGTAAACGGAAGGTCGCGGATCTTCGAAGCCACGCGGGTACCGGTGATGGACTCGGCGGCGACGTATTCACTTTGTGCGCTTGTGGAGGTGACGTTGAACTCGGTCAGCGTGACGACCTCTGATTTTTCGTCGGGCTCCGTGGCGGCCGCCGAGCTCGCGGTTTGAGCGGGCGACGTGAGAGCGCTGACGAAAAAGGCGGCGAGGAGCGGCGGGAGAAACCGACGCGGCGGGAAGGGCGTTTTCATGGGGCGGTGTTTAGGTTCGGGGAGGGAGAGGCAAAGGGCGGGCGATGCGGCGGAGGACGAAGCCGACGGCGAGAACGACGCCGCCGCAAAAAACGAA
>CAMLSH010000432.1 GCA_946482625.1 uncultured Opitutaceae bacterium | reverse complement strand
AGAGGCCGAACGCGCCGGAGAACTTCATGAGCAACCCTAGGAGCTGCTGGGAAAAAATCATCGCTCCGGTGACGAAGAGGACCTCCATCGCGAGTTGCGGCAACCGGCCGCGGATGAAGCGCCACGCGACTGACGAGGTCGGCGAACCCTGAAGATGACTCAGCCAGCCGTGATAAGCGACGATCGCGCGATTCGCCCACGCGGGTTCGAGGCGTTCGCCAAAAGCGAGCAACGGACCGGCGAAGCGGTTGATCAACGGGACTGCCAGCACCGTGAAGATCGAGACGCCCACCGACAGCGGGTAGAAAGATCCCGGCAACACCGCCGCGCCGACGCCCAGCTGCGCGATGATAAAGGAAAACTCACCGAGCGGTCCGAGCAACAAGCCCGCGCGTCGTGCCTCGCGCGAAGGCGTTCCGCATAGGATCAGCGCGAGCGAGAGCGCCACCGCGCGTGCGACCAGCACGAATACACCGAGGCCGATGATCCACGGCCAGACGTCCGCCAGCAACTTCACCTCGATCAACATGCCGATGGACACAAAGAACACGCTGCTGAACAAGTCGCGCATGCCCGCGAATGATTTCTCCACCGCCGTCTTTTGCGGGATTTCCGCGACGATCGCGCCGAGGAGAAACGCGCCGAGCGCGAGCGAGTAGCCTGCCTTCACGGCGGCGAGCGCGAGTAGAAACAAAAGCCCGGCGACGATGATCGTCTGCAACTCCGGGTCGGCGCGCGCTTCCAGCCGTCGCATCAGCCGCGGGATCATCAACAAACCCGCGCCCACGAGCAGCACCACGAAAGCCGTCAGCCCCGTGAGCAGGCTGCCCACATCGGCGCCTTCGCCGCGCGTCTGCGAAGCGAGAATCGTCAACATCGTGACCGCCACGACGTCCTCGAGGACCGTGATGCTCAACGCCTGCTGCGCGGCGCGTTCGTGCGTGAGGTTTAACTCGCCCACGATTTTCGCGATCACCGCCGAGCTCGACACCATGAACATCGCCGCGACGAAAAGCGTTTGTTGGCTGCTCCAGCCGGCACCGAGCCCGAGCAGCTTGGTGAAGTTGAGCATGAAGAACGCGCCCAACGCAGTCGCGATCAGCGTGGGCCAGCCCATGCGACCGAGCTTGCTCAAACTCAGGCCCAGCCCGATGCCAAACATCAGGAAAACCAGCCCGACCTGCGACAGCGTTTGAATGCGATCGAGATCGATGATCAGCGAAAACGGCGGCGTGTACGGCCCGACGAGTATCCCCGCCATCAAGTAGCCGACGATCACCGAGAGGCCAATGCGGCGACAGATCGCGCCCGCGATGCCCGCGGCGAGAAGAACAATGGCGAGATCCTGAATCAGTCCGACTCCATCCATGCGAAAGTGTGTTAAAAAGGTTGAGGCGCTGCACCCGTGCGAGACGCCGACGACGGGTCCTGCGAGTGCATAAATGCGACCAAGGCGGGAACGTTATGCGACCGCAAGCGTTAGGCCACAGATTGCGCGACAAATCTTACCTCAACCATAAACCCGTCCAATCTTCCCCAACGAACGCCCCGTATCGGTCGCCTGCCGAGCGCCGTCACCTAAACGCCGATACGGCACCCGTGCGCGCTGAACCCAGCTCCGAAACTCGTGAGCCACCAGTCGCCCGTTTCATCAGGCGCTCCGTCGCGCAAGGCCCGCTCCAAGGCAAACAACACCGACGGACTACTCATGTTGCCATACTCGCGCAGCACCTCGCGGCTCGCCGTGAGATCGCAGCCACTGCAGGCGTTCTCGATCGCATCGAGCACGTCGCGTCCGCCGGTGTGCGAAACGATCCGCGTGATCGGGCGCGCGTCCGGGCGATTGCGTTCGTCAGCCAGCAGTTGCCCCACGGCAGCCGCCGCCAGCGAGGGCACCGAGGCGTGGAGCAAGTTACGCAATTTGCCCTGCCGCATTTCAAAACGGATACGGTCGCGGTTCTCCGGTTGGTGCACCGTGCTGAACGCGCCGCATCGCAGCCCGCCGGGCCCGGGTTGCCCGCGCCAGATCGTGGCGGCCGCTCCGTCTCCAAACAGGCACGCGCTCACCAGCACGCCGGGATCGTCATCCAGATAAAATGCGGCCGAACATATTTCGACCGCCACACAGGCAACCACCGCATCAGGCTGCGCCGCGAGGATCGCTTCCGTCGCCCGCAGGCTCGGAATCGCCGCGCCACAACCCAGGCCAACGAGGTCTTGCAGAAACGCATCGGAGCGCAGCCCCAGTTGTTCGGCGACATAGCTCGTCACGCCTGGACACAGGTAGCCGGTGCAGGTGCAGATGAGCAACGCGTCGAGTTGTCCCGCGATCAGACCGGCCTGAGCCAGCGCCGCCGTCAGCGCGCGAGCGGCGAGTGCGGGTGCCTCCCGACGGAAACCTTCGTTGAGCGCATCGGGCGTCAGGGAGAAAACGTGTTCGATATCCGGCATCGCGAAGTGCCGGGTGGCGATGCCGCTGTCGTGACGCAACACCGCCTGCAGGATCAGCGCGGAGCGGCGGCTCAGTTGTTTTCTGATCTCGGACCGCTCGAACATCTCCCAGCATTGCGCCTGCGTGTAACGGGTGGGCGGGACGGCGGTGGCGAGAGCGTGCAAGTACATGGGCGAAAAATCAGTGCAGCCAGCGATAGAGCGATGCGAACGGGAGCAGCCCCGAGCGCATCGCCATCCCCACGCTCCGTTGAAGCGGGCGGTTCAACAAAAACGGATGAACCAACGCGGCGACGTTCAGTCGCGAATGAAAGGCTTCCTGAAGTTTCTCCTGGATACAGCGCACGGCATCCTGCCACGGATGCCCGCCGCGCGACCATGCGACCAATGGATCGAGCGCCCGCGCCGCGCTCGTGAAGGCCATCGCCATGCCGTCGCCGGTGAAGGGAGGGATCATCGCGCACGCGTCGCCGAGCCGCACGCCGCCGCCCTCCTCCATCGTGACGCTACGGTCGAACGCGAACCCCGCCACCGCACTTCGCGAGCCGGGCCGGATATGAGCCGCCGCCAGCCGTCCCGCGAGCGAGTGCAGACCGCACGTTTGCAGATAGGCGTGCAGCGCCGCATCACGCTCCACCCGCAGTCCGTGTCGGCGGCGAAAAAGTCCGCACACATTAACCCAGCCGTCCTCCACAACCGTCAACCCGACGTAGGCGCCGTCGCCCAGGTGCAGCTCAAGATCGTCGGCGACCGGCAGGTTGCGCGCATGGACTTTCAGGCCGATCCACCTCGAAGAGGTGTCCAACCGGCGCCCGGTTGTATCCACCCATCCGGCACGCTCGGCCGGCGGTGTGCGACGCGTCCGTGTATGAAGCGCACCGCCGCCCGCGATAAACAGCTCCGCCAGCCGTGCATCCAGGGCGAAGCGACTGATCGTGCGCGCAGGCGCCGGCAACGTCTGTCGGCCAAGAGAGCGTTCCCGCA
>CAMLSH010000431.1 GCA_946482625.1 uncultured Opitutaceae bacterium | reverse complement strand
TTGCTCCTGGGCTCCAGTTGGGGATGGCGCACGTGGCGGGAGCATCAACTGGAGGAGTTGAATCAACAGGCGATCACCGCGCAGCGGGCGGGCGATTGGGAGGCGGTGTTGCGCGCTCGTCGTGTGGCGTGCGAGCAGCAGCCGAGCGATGCAACGCATCGCGCTTATTCGCAGGCGCAGACCACGTGGCTCGCGGTGATGAAAGAGCGTTTCGAAAAGGAAACGCCGGTCGCGTTGTATGCGACGCTGCGGGCAAAAGAGTTTCCCGCGAGTCGCGAGCTGGAACCCGGGCGGATGTATCAACTCGAAGAACTCGTTCAAGCGGGTCATGCGCGGGTCAAAGCGCATGTGTTGAGCGAACTCGCGGTGGCGAAAAAACTGGCGGAGGACGAGCGCAAGTTTGCGGAGGCGGAGGCGTTGATCGACCGGCTTGCGCCATTGGCGGCGGTGGACGAGTCGTTCGCGATGGAGGCTGACAAGGTGCGGACGGGGGCGGCGGAGGAGGCGATCGATGCGGTGCGCCACCAACTTCACAAAACGAAGGACTATGCGGCGGCGAGAGCAGCCATCGAAGCGTTGGAGAAACGACCTGGCCTTACGCGGGCGAAGTTTCTCCACGCGCTCATCCAGGTGCGGTTCACGGAGTTTTTTGAAGAGATCGAGCGGGTAGGGGCGCAGGTGCGCGACGGAAACTATTCGGAGGCCCTGGCCGGGCGGGACAGTCTTCAAAAAATCGCCAGGGAGATGGAGGCGATGGAGGGCTATGCGGCCTTTGCTGAAACGATGAATGAAGGAACGGGAGGTGGCGCGGCGTTTAGTCTCAGCGAAATGCTCCAGACGGTGAACCAAGGCATCGACGCTTTTATGGCGGTGCAGACGGTGGGTGAGCTGGTGGCGGCGTTGAAGGCGCGCGATGCCGCGCAGGCCCAGGCGGTGATCGATGGTTACACCACGCTGGCGCGGAAGAATGTCGCTGTCTCCGGCGAGGCGTTGGTTCGCGCGAAGGACGTGAAGGCGTTTCTTGCCTACGTTCAGGCACTGGGGCTTTCCGAAAGCACTGCGTTGAATGTGCGGCCGGCTCCGGCCGAACTATCGCTGGTGGAGGCGAAGCTGGCGGATTTCAGTTCGGACGAAGCGAAGCCGGTGGCGCTCGGTCTTCTCGCGGAGCGTTATCGCGGCTGGGCGGAAAAACTTCTGGAGGCGGATGCGCCGGGCCTCGCGCTGTACGTCTTGAAACGAGGCGCGTGGATGGCGGTGCTGAACGAACCTGAACTCACCGAGAAGGCGCGGCAGAAATTTATCCAGCAGCATCCGCTTGTGATTCATTTGCCGGATACAACCGTGCTTCGGGAGGATGGGCGCGCGTTGGTCGAACCCGCGCGGCGGGCGGTGCGTGAGGCGTTGCTAGCGGCGGGCGGGGACTGGATATCCGTGGTGGAGGAGGCGCCGTCCGAAGAGGCGTTGATGGAGGCGGAGCGGAACGGTCTCCTGGTGGTGCGGACGATGGTTTCTGGAATCACGACCGAGCGCGACCGGGTGAGCACGCGTGGGAGCGTGCGTTACCAAAGCGGAACGGAGAACCGCGCGAATCCCGCTTACGACCAGGCGGTGCGTGCTGTTGGTGCGGCAGAGCAGGCGCATCGCGAAGCGCTAGAGGCCAAAGCACAGGCACAGTCGCAGGTGGATTCGGCGACCGACAAGACGTTGCAGGCGATCGCAGCGGTCGGGCTCGTCGCGGCTGGGAGCGAGGCGGGCAAAGCGGAGCGCGCGCTGGCCGACGCGAAGGCGCGGGCGACGGCGACCCCGCGTTATCTGCAGGGCGGGGTTTACGCCGATGAACCGTACGAGATGACGAACCGCCGGGTGAACCACGCTGCGCTGTTTGGTGCTACTCTGGAGCAAGGGCCGGCTGATGAGGGGGCTCTCGATCTGGCGAGCTGGAGCGCGAATCTGCGTTACGCGGCGCTCGAAGTCGCCGGCGATGCGCGACGTGGCGTGCCGGTGCAGAAGGCGGTGTTTCTGGACGACGGCGTGGTGAGAAAGCGTCTGGCAGCAGACCTCACGGGTAAGATCATGACGCAGCGCGAACTGATGTTCAGCCGGCTGGCAGCGGCGGTTTTGGCGAGGAAAAAAAAGCTGGCGGCCGACCGTGGACAGAGCACGGAAGCGCTGGCGGATTTCGAATGTGGAGCTGCGTTGTTGTGGGAGCGCGCGGGTGTGAGCGTTGATTACATGGCGTTGGAAAAAGCGGCGTGCGAAGGTCTCGTTTTGCCGGCGGCTTTGCAATTTCCGGAGGTTTTCGGATATGCCCGGTCCGCACCTGTTGGCTCGCTGCTGGAGAACAGTCTCGGCATGCGTTTCTCGCCGCTGCCGGGGACCCGGACATGGATGGCGACGCGGGAAACGCGGGTTCAGGATTTCCGGGTATTCGTGGCGGCAACACAGCACGTGGCGGCGGAGGGAATGTTTTCGCTGACGGCGGAGGGCTGGAAGCAGTTGCCCGGCACGTCGTGGACTGCGCCTGGTTTTGTCCAGGGCGCGGATCATCCGGTGTGCGGTGTGAGCTGGAACGATGCGACGGCGTTTTGCGCGTGGTTGACCAAGGTGGAACGCGAAACGGGCCGGCTGGCGCCGAATCAACATTACCGCCTGCCGACGGTGGCCGAGTGGCAGGCGGCGTGGGCTGCACCGTCGGGAGCGAACTGGCCGCCCCCGGCGGGCGCAGGAAATTTCGCGGGCGACGATGCGGTGGACAGCACGTGGCCGGTGGGGTGGGGAACGTTGAAGGGCTGGCGGGATGGCTTCGCACGCACGGCGCCGGCCGGATCATTTTCGGCGAACCACCTGGGGTTTCACGATCTCGACGGGAATGTGGCGGAGTGGTCGGCGGATGCGGATGCGAAGAATCCGCAGCAGCGCGTGGTGTGCGGCGGCGCGTTCATTTCGTCGGCACCGGAGACGTTGCGGGGATCGGCGCAGTTTTCTGTGGCGCCTGGCTATAGCGCCAGTAACGCGGGTTTCCGTGTGGTGCTGGTGACGGAGGAGGCACGATAGGCGCGGCGGCGGGGTTAGCGGTCTTGGGCCCGAATGCCGGGTATCGGCATCACGCGTTTATTTCGCGTGCTCGGACGTGAGCGGACGTTGAAGCGGATCGAGATGTTTCTGGGGACGTTCTGAGGGGGGAACGCGCCGTGGAGCGCGTTTTGGTACCTTTTCTTGTGCGATGTCGCTCAGCGTGCGCGGAGCGCCCGCTCCACCTCGGAGCAAACCGACGGGTTAGGGATAACTCGCCCTACCTCGGAGACAGAGCGCGCTGGGACGGCACGCTCCACCTCGGAGTAAATTGCGCGCCGATCACAACTGCACCGGCAGGCCGATCTCGATGATCTGCGTGGGCATGATCTGGTAGTAATCTTTCACCGGCGTGGCGTTGCG
>CAMLSH010000430.1 GCA_946482625.1 uncultured Opitutaceae bacterium | reverse complement strand
CGCGATGTCCTCTTCGTGCGTGACCACGATGAGTGTGTTGCCCTGCGCGTAGAGTTCCTCGAAGAGCGCCATGATCTCTTCGCCCGTGCGCGAATCGAGATTCCCCGTCGGCTCATCCGCCAGGATGATCGACGGCCTGTTCACCAGCGCGCGCGCGATCGCCACGCGCTGCCGCTGGCCGCCGGAAAGTTCGTTGGGTTTGTGATCCATGCGCTGGCCCAAGCCCACGTTGTCCAGCGCCTGCTTCGCCCGCTCCAACCGCTCGTCGCGCGGCACCCCGGCGTAAATCAACGGCAGCTCCACGTTGTGCAACGCCGTCGAGCGCGGCAGCAGATTGAACGTCTGGAAAACGAAACCGATCTCCTGGTTGCGGATCGCCGCGAGTTCGTCGTCTTCCATGCTCGCGACATCCTTGCGGCTGAATTCGTAGCGCCCGGCGGTCGGCGTATCCAGACAGCCGAGCATGTTCATGAGCGTGGATTTTCCGCTGCCCGACGGCCCCATGATCGCGAGGTATTCGTTGCGGTGAATCTTCATCGAGATACCGCGCAGGGCATGGATCGTCTCCTGCCCCATCTGGTAGAGCTTGGTAACGCCCTCGATCTCGATCACGAGCGGGCCGGCGGGCCGCACCACGCGCGGCTGCGAGGCGGAAACAGTGGGAGGAATCATGACGCGAAGTGCGGTGCGGCGTGGATGTGCGTCTGCGTTATTTGGCCGAAAAGCCCGCTCCGCCTGCCTTCGGCTGCTCCATCTCGACCTTCATCCCATCGGCAAGTGTGCGCGTGAGCACAGCGTAGCTCCCGCTCACCACTTCGTCGCCGGCGGCGAGACCCGATTTGATTTCGAAATGCGTCGTGTCGGCGATACCCGTTTCGACCGGCACCATCTTCACGGTGCCTCCGGTCTTCACGAAAACCACCCGCTGCAGACCGCTGCGATCGTTACGCTCGTTCTGCTTCTTCTCCTTTTCGTTCACCGCAGTGGCGCCGCTGGATCCCTTCGTTTCCTCTGCTTTGGCTTCACGTTCCTTGGCGAGTTGCTCGCTCGTCTTGTTACTGCCGCGCGCCCGAACGACCACCGACTGCACCGGAACGGCCACAACATTTTCCACGGTCTTCGTTTCGATGTCGGCGTTCGCACTCATGCCCGGCCGAAGCGGCACGTCCTTTTCGAGGATGCGGATCTTCACTTGGAAATTCGTCACTTCTTCCTGCGTGTTCTGCCCGGTGACTTTCGCCGCCGAGCCGATCTCCTTCACTTCCGCGTCAAACTTCCGGCCGGGAAACGCATCGATGCTCACGCGGGCTTTGTCGCCGACCTTCACGTTCACGATGTCGTTTTCGTTAATGTTCACGCGCACCTCCATGTTGGTGAGATCCGCGATGCTCATGACGATCGTGCCGCCGTAGGAACCCGTGGCCGCCACGCGCTCGCCAACTTCGGATGCTCGCGACGTCACCGTGCCGTCGATGGGCGCGTAGAGCGTCGTTTTTTCCAACGTGTCCTTTGCCTGCTTTAGCAAGCCTTCGGCGCGACGAATGTTCGCCTGCGCGCTATCGTAGTTGGCCTGCGCGCCTTCGTACGTCGCCTTGTCCGCCGCATACAGCGACTCCGAAATCAGGTGCCGCGCAAAGAGCGTCTCCGTGCGTTTGTAGTCGGCCTCCGCTTTTTCAAACCGCACACGGCTGTCCACCGCCGCCGCCCGCGCAGACGCGAGATCCGCCTCCCGCTGATCGACGATATACCGGTAGTTGTCGGGTTTGATGCTGATCACCATGTCGCCCTTCTTCACCTCCGCGCCTTCACGGAACGGTAGCTCGACAATCTCTCCCGTGACCTCGGGCTGCATCTTGACCTCGGTCTCCGGTTGGATCTTCCCCGTCGCCGAAACGACCTGCGTGATCGTCTTCACGACGGCCTTCTCGGTGGTGACGCGCACCACCTTGTCGCGGCCCCTGTTCATCCCTTTCGCGACCATGCCGAAGACGACAATCAGCACGATGCCGACGATGATGTAGAGTTTCTTTCGGGACTTCTTCTTTCGCGGCGAAACCGCCGGACGCTGAGTGAGGTTCGAAGCGGACGATGCAGTCGTGGACATGAGATAAAAGAGACGCGGAGTGATGCTAAAAATTAATGGCGCTCACAGCTGCTCCAGCGTGGAGCGAAACTTCTCCCAGCACGGCACCTTGGCAGCAAGCCGCATCAGGGTATGCGCACCGTCAGAAAAACGTACCGTCCGCTGGATAAACGCAGGTGTCATCAGGCAGTTGAACACCGCGCCTCCCCCGAAAGTTTCAGCGATCTCCAAAAAAATCAGCCGCCGCGCTTCGCAAACCGTTTCACATCCACCGCTGGATCGAACGGCACCGCCTCCGTCAGGTGATTCACCCACTGCCGCGCCAGCCCCGGTGCGAGCAACGCGCCCTTCGAGCCGAGGCCGTTGAAAATCCCCACGCGCGGATCGGCCAGACTGCGCCCCACTACCGGATGTTTGTCCGCCGACGTCATGCGCAGCCCCGATTCCTGCGCGACCACCGAAAACCCGCCCGGCAAAAACCGCGCAGCGCTGTTCTCCAACGCCGCCCGTGCCACCGCCGTCGGCGCGAGATCGACCACGCCCGGCTCGAAAGTCGCGCCGATCCGCGCCCGCCCTTTCCCGAGCGGCAGCAACCAATGGCCTGCATTGAAAATAACACCCGGCGCCAGCTCGTCCGAGGTCGTCTCCACTGTGAGCGTTTCCCCTTTCGCCGGCTGCAAATTCGCAAAACTGAACGCGCCCAGGTCGCTTCCGCCACCCACCGCGCCTCCGCCCGCGAAAACGCCCGCGCAGAAGATCACCACATCATACCGGCTCCGCACGCCGGCGAGCTCCACGCGCTCCTCGCGCAACCGTCCCGCCGCAATCAACCGCGAACGCATCGCGGCGATCAACCTCGCCGTATCCACGTGCGCGGCACGCTCGATCCAGAAACCGTCCGCATCCAGCGTGCCCGCGCCCGCGCTGCCGCCGACCTCGTCCGCCGCGACATACGGCGCCAGTTCGCCGCGTGCCCGCTTCTCCGCAAAAATCCGCCGCTCGCGCTCGTCGTGAAAAAACCGCCGCACCCGCATCGGTCGCATCAATGCCACGCCGAGCGCCGCCTCCATCTCCCGATAAACCGTCAGCGCTGGCGCCAGCAGCTCATCGACGCGCCAGCTCTTCACGATCCGCTGTCCGGTGATCGGATTGATGATGCCCGCCCCGATCCGCGACGACGCCAGCGCGTGCCCTTGATCGGCGATTTCGAAATCGATCCCCGCCTTCTCAAACTCCCACGCGAGCAACGACCCCGCCAGCCCTTGTCCCACAATCAAGATCGGCGCGGGCATCGTGTGCGTTTTTCTAAAACTGCCTGTGCGCGTACGAAGCCTTCAGCGCCCGCCTCGCTCA
>CAMLSH010000429.1 GCA_946482625.1 uncultured Opitutaceae bacterium | reverse complement strand
GCTGAACTCGCCATCGACGACGCCATCCTCGACGGCGAAATCGTCGCCTTGGACGCGAAAGGCCGTTCGTCGTTTCAAAGTCTCCAAGGCATCGAAAACGGCGACCGCCCACCGCTCCACTACTACGTCTTCGATCTGCTCCAGCTCGACGGCAAAAGCCTCCGCGACGAGCCGCTGACGACGCGCAAGGCCAGACTCGAGACACTCCTCAAAAATGCGCCCGACCCGATCCGCTACTCCGCCTCGCTTGAAGGTGCCCTGCCGCGACTCATGCAGCGCGCGCAAAAACTCGGCCTCGAAGGCCTCATCGGCAAACGCCCCGACTCCCTCTACGAAGCTGGCAAGCGCTCCGGCTCCTGGATAAAGCTGAAGCTCTCCATGGAGCAGGAGTTCGTCATCGGCGGCTACACCCCGCCGGGCGGCAGTCGCAAACATCTCGGCGCACTCATCGTCGGCGTTTACGAGGGGAAAAAACTGATCTGCACCGGCAAGGTCGGCACCGGTTTCAATCACGCGCTCCTCAAATCGCTGCACGCCCGCTTCGCCAAAATCGCGCAGAAGGAATGCCCGTTCGACAATCTCCCCGACAAACGCGAGCGCCGCTACGGCCAGGCCATCACCGCCACCGTCATGAAAACCTGCCATTGGGTGAAGCCCGTCACCGTTTGCCAACTACGCTTCACCGAATGGACCAACGACGGCCGCCTCCGCCATCCCGTTTTCCTCGGCCTGCGCGAAGACAAGGCCGCCACCGACGTCGTCCGCGAAAAACCCGCCCGCTGACATGAGCACGAAAACCAGCACCACGCTCCACGTCGACGGCGTCAAAGTCGACGTCTCCAACATCGAGAAGGTTCTTTATCCCAAAGCGGGATTCACGAAGGGCGACGTCATTGATTATTACATCCGCATCTCGCGCCACCTGCTCCCGCATTTGAAGAACCGCCCGATCACCTTGAAGCGCTACCCCGACGGCGTGGACGGCTTTTTCTTCTACGAAAAACAGTGCCCGCCGCACCGCCCGAAGTGGGTCAAGACGGCCACCGTTCCCAAATCCGACGGCAGTGACATCCACTACTGCGTGATGAACGACCTGCCCGCGCTCGTCTGGGCCGCAAATCTCGCCGACCTCGAACTCCACACGTTTTTACACCGCGCCCCCGCGATCCACCGCCCCACCGCGCTCGCCTTCGATTTGGACCCCGGCGCGCCCGCGGACATCGTGCAATGCTGCGAAGTCGGCCTGTTGCTCAAAGCCGTCTTCGATTCGCTCGGCCTGAAATCGTTCGCCAAAACCTCCGGCTCGAAAGGCCTTCAAGTGTACGTGCCGCTGAACACGCCGTCCGTCACCTACGAGAAAACCAAAGTCTTCGCGCACCGCCTCGCGCTGCTCCTCGAAGAACAAGCGCCCAAATTAGTCGTCTCCAAAATGCAGAAGAGCCTCCGCAAAGGAAAAGTCCTCGTGGACTGGAGCCAGAACGACGACCACAAGACCACGGTGAACGTGTACTCACTCCGCGCAAAAGAACGCCCGACCGTTTCCACTCCCGTCACGTGGGAGGAAGTACAGGCCGCGAAAAAAAAGAAGAGTGCGAAGCTCCTCACCTTCGAAACGAAGGACGTCCTCAAGCGCGTCGAAAAACACGGCGACCTCTTCGCCGACGTCCTCACGCTCAAGCAAAAGCTCCCCGCGCTGAGCGCGCTTTAGGTGGAGCGCGCACTCCGAGCGCGCTGTTGAACGCCGCCAACTTTCACGCCTGTCCGGTTTTCGGCATCACTCAACGCGCTCGGAGTGCGCGTTCCACCCGCAAATCACGCCGTCCGATCATTCCTGTCCACTTCCGCGCCTCGGCCCTTCCGCGTTTTCACGATAAAAATCCGCCTCTCCTGAACAACGTATGCGCCGATTGCAGGATTGCCCGCGTCCGCCGCGCCCGCTAACTCCTCCGTCTCTTCTTTACCTATGGGACGTCAATGGCTCCACGCAAAGCGCGCGATCGTTAACCTTAAAAAAGGTCAGACCGTCGGCAAAATCGTCAAAGAAATCACCGTCGCAGCCAAGCTCGGCGGTGCGGACCTCGCCGCCAACGCGCGACTCCACGCCGCGGTGGAAAAGGCGAAAAAGCAAAGCGTCACCCGCGACGTGATTGAGCGCGCCATCAAGAAAGGCGCGGGCATCGGCGACGACAAACTTGTGCTCGAGCACATCGTATTCGAAGGTTACGCACCGCACAAAGTCCCGCTCATCGTCGAAGTCATGACGGACAACCACCAGCGCACCGCCCCCGAGATGCGCCAGCTCTTTAAGAAAGGCGTCCTCGGCGCCGCCGGCTCTAACAAGTTTCTCTTCGAACACGTCGGCATCGTCGAAGCCCACCATCCCGATACAGCCAGCGATCTCGAAGCCGCCGCGATCGAAGCCGGCGCCAACGAATTCGAAGCGCTCACCCACGAGCAAAACGATGACATCCCGGAAGGCGTCGCCGGCGCGCGTTTCCTTACGGACCGCACGGCCGTCCACGCCGCCTCCGTCTGGCTCAAGGAGCACGGCTGGACCGTCATCACGAGTGAGATCGGCTACGTGGCCAAAAACTTCCCCGAGTTGGACGACACCGCCCGCGCCGAAGTCGGCGAATTCCTCCAAGCCATCGAAGACAACGACGACGTCCAACGCGTCTGGGCCGCGGTGAAGTAGCCTGTCCGAGGTGGAACGCGCCGTCCCGGCGCGTTGTTCACGTGGATCCGCGAAATAATCTGAATAACTTTCGCATCGCCCAGCGCCAAGGACGGCGCGCTCCACCCCAGAAGAAGTCCACATGAACCCCACCGCTCGCATCGCTCATCTCAGCCTTTGGACGGCTTGGACGTTTACCGCCGCCTTGGCCGGGTTCGCCCTCGTCACCTCGGACATTCCCTTCTCCAACAAAGAAATCTCCCTGTATGAGGCGTCCGCCACAGCGACTTGGACGAAAATTTTCAGCCGCGACAGCGCGATCTTTTGGCTGCTGACGGGATTGTCATGCTGCGCGGTACTCGCCTGGACCAAAATCAAGAATCCACACGCGCGTCTGTGGTTCACCGCCACGATATTCCTCCTACCTGTGGCTGTCGCGATCGTCACCGCCGACTTCGACAAAATTGGAACCTGGCTGATTTCATTCCTCGCAGCCCCTCTCGTTGTCTACGAACTCTTCTTCGGGAAGCTCGACGGCGAATTCTACGCCGAGGGCACTTTGCTCTTCGCAGCTCTCGGCTCTTGGAGCCTGCTTTGGCTGACGCTCCTGGTTATCGAGCTCCGGAAAAATGCTTCCGCAAAATCAGTCATTTCCCCCTATTCATTCCCGGCCGCGAAAAGCCGATAATAGGGCACATGATTTCGTCCGTCGCCTCGTCGCCCTACGCCTACGGTCAGCTCGAATTGTTTGAAGCTCCCAAGCAGGGCATGCAGCGCGCGTTCGC
>CAMLSH010000428.1 GCA_946482625.1 uncultured Opitutaceae bacterium | reverse complement strand
ACAAAAAACTCCAGCGCCGCTACGCCGTCTTCTACGACGAGTCCGGCGCCATCGGTAAACGCTACCGCCGCCAGGACGAAATCGGCACCCCGTGGTGCGTGACCATCGACTTCGACACCATCGAAAAACCCGGCGACACCTTCACGTTGCGCGAACGCGACTCGATGTCCCAAAAACGCATCACCGAGTCCGACCTCTTCGCCCTCCTCGAAGAGCAAGTGTACTAAAGGTACGCGCGTTATCCCTACGCACCGCTCCGATGTGAAATGCGCTGTACCGGCGCGTTTCGGATATACTGAGAGCGGTGGCTTGCCTCCGTTCTCAAAGCCGCGCCCATGCGCGGCTTTCTATTTCCATGTCCGTGTAACCGCGTGCTTCGGTCCGTGTATTAAAAGAAACCCCACCCATGAAAATCGCTGCTTTTTTAGCCTGTGCTCTCTGGCTGGCGTCACCCGCTTTCGCGGCTGATTCGAAAGACTCGGTCACTGCTATCTGCCCATCGCTGCCCGTACCCGAAGCAATCAAGCTCGTTGAGTTGTTTTCTGGAAAGCAGGTTATCGCAGATGAAGAGGTCCTAAAGTCGAAAGCTTACGTCTCCTTTGAGTTTAAGGACATTCCCAAAGACAAGGCCGTCGTAATCATCCGGCGCGCACTTCTAAAATCTGGCGTAGTTATCATTCAAGAGGGAGACCATCTCCGCGCCGGCTTTCTTCCCAAACCAGCTGAGTCACACGGATCGAATAGTCCGCAAAAGAAAGCGTCGGCGTCTAACTAATCGCAGATCCTGATCACTTCACCCGTCGATGGCGGTGTCCGCCTCCTTCGCGTCCGACCTTAGCGTCTTCGCGTCTTTGCGCTTCAACTTAACTCGCGCCCGCGTTGATCTCTCAACGCCATGCCGCTGATCACCCCCGCCGAAGCCGAGCGCTTCATCCTCGCCAGCGTCCCCACGCTCCCCGCCGAAGACTGCCCGCTCGCCTCCGCCCACGGCCGCATCCTCCGCGCGCCCATCCGCGCCGACCGCGATTTCCCGCCCTTCGACCGCGTCACGATGGACGGCTTTGCGCTCCGCCATTCCGCCGTCGCTGCCGGCCGCCGCACCTTCCGCATCCAAGGGTTCCAACCCGCCGGCACCATCGCCCACACGCTCGAATCCGACGAAACCTGCATCGAAATCGCCACCGGCGCCGTCCTCCCCAACGGCTGCGATTGCATCATCCCCTACGAAGACACCGACCGCTCCGCCAACTCGACCCCCACTTCGTCCACACCCGGCGCATCTCCCTCCTCCGTTCTCGGCACCGCAGCCACCATCACAATCCCCGACGCCACCGCCGCGACGCTCTCCCCCCGCCAAAGCATCCATCGCCGCGGCTCCGACTCCGCCACCGGCGCCGAACTCATCGCCACCGGCACGCGCCTCACCGGCCGTGAAATCGCCGTCGCCGCCGCGTGTGGAGCCGCCACCGTCCGCGTCTCGCTCATCCCGCGTATCGCCGTCGTGGCGACAGGCGACGAACTCGTCGACATCGAAAACCCCTCGCCCGCGCCCCACCAGATCCGCCGCTCCAACGACTACGCTCTGCGCGCCGCGCTCCTCTCCTCCGGCTATTCACGCGTCGAACGTTTCCACCTGCGCGACCTGAAGTACGAGCTCCAGAACCAGCTCAAGCGGCTCCTCTCCGAGTTCGATGCCATCCTCCTCACCGGCGGCGTTTCCAAAGGAAAATACGATTTCCTCCCCACGGTGCTCGCCGAACTCGGCGTGGAGAAAAAATTCCACGGCGTCGCCCAGCGGCCCGGGAAACCGTTCTGGTTCGGTCTCGCCTTCCACCGCACACCCATTTTTGCGCTGCCCGGGAATCCAGTTTCCACCTACACGTGCTTCCACCGCTACGTGCTCCCCGCCCTCGCCGCGATGAGCACCGCCACACCCGCACCCGCCGAATTCGCCGGCCTCGCCGCTCCGCTCACGTTCAAACCTTCTCTCGCGCCGCTTCTACCAGCGCGCATCGAATCGCTGCCCGACGGACGCCGCCTCGCCCACCTCTTGCCGACTAACACCTCCGGCGACTTCGCCGGCCTCCTCGGCACCGACGGCTTCCTCGAACTTCCGTGCGGCCCATTAGCACTTCCTTCCGGGCAGACTGCCCGCTTCTGGCGCTGGAGCTGATTCACTGCGTCTTTTCCCGTAAGCAAACCCGCTTCCACGCGGGCTATTTGCATCCCGGCGGCGGGTCCGACGTTGCAGAAGACATCGAAGCAAAATGTCCTGCCGATTCGCGTAACCAACAAACGCGTACACGGTCTGATGGCCGCGTGAGGGCTGGCTCCGGAGAAACTGACTCCACCCTTCGGCCCCACGCATCAACCCACGACAAACTATGAAAACCCTGCCATCCCCCGCCCTCCGGTCCACCTGCCTCGTCGCAGGACTGGCCGTGATCGCCACCTCCGCCCTCGCCCAGGAAATTCCCGCGCCCACCACCGCTAGCGAACCCTCGCGCTTCGCGCTGGTCGCCGAAGCAGGCACCGCCGGCATCGGCCCGTCGCTCATCTACACCGTCAATCCCAAGTTCACCGTCACGGTCGGCTACACCTGGCTCGATCACAACTATGACGTCGAGTCGGACGATAATGAATACGACGGCAAGTTGAAGCTCTCCAACTTCAAGGCCATCGCCAACTGGCATCCCTGGGGCGGCACCTTCCACTTCTCCGGCGGCGTTTTTGCCAGCGACAATAAAATCGACGTCACCCTCCGACCCACCGAGCGGCAGACCTACGAGATCAACGGCCGGGAATACAGCAGCACCTTGATCAACTCGCTCGGCGGCAGCGCGACGTTCGAAGACGACATCGCCCCGTACATCGGCATCGGCTGGGCGAAAAATCCCGCCAACAGTGGCCTCTCGTTCTACGCCACGCTTGGCGTGTTCTTCGCCGGCGATGCGAGCGCCAACTTGAGCGCCACCGGCCCGATCACACTCGACCCGCAGTTCCAGGCCGATCTGCGCGCCGAAGAGCGCGACATCAACGACGACCTCGAAGACCTCGGCGCCTACCCGGTCCTCCAGCTCGGCATCCTGTACCGCTTCTAAGCCCGTTCGACCGGCTGGTGTAGGCGGGGTGCCCTCACCCCGTGTTCACGCCAATCTCGCTCGCGAAGCCGCGCCCGATTCAGGCGCGGCTTTTTATTTTCCCGGCTTGGACAACGCCCGCGGTCCCGTCGATAGTCTCGCTCATGCTCACCCACCTCGACGCCCGCAACCAGCCGCAGATGGTCGATGTCGGCGCCAAAGCCGTCACCCATCGCCTGGCTCACGCCGTCGCCACGGTTTCACTACCGCCCGAGCTCGCGCGTCTGATCGCCGGCAACGAGATCCAGTCGAAAAAAGGCCCGCTCTTCCAGACCGCCATTCTCGCCGGAATCATGGGCGCGAAAAAAACCAGCGACCTCATCCCGCTCTGCCA
>CAMLSH010000427.1 GCA_946482625.1 uncultured Opitutaceae bacterium | reverse complement strand
TCCTCCTCCGCCGCTCACTTCCCCGCCGCCGTCATCAACCCGCTTACCCGCTCGTTATTCGCCGGCACCTGATCGACCATCCCGCCCGGAGCCACCAATCGCGTTTTCAAAATCCACCGCCCCTCCGCATCTACCCGCGCCCGGTCCACCGGTACTTTCAAAACCGCACTCGCACCCGCGGCGATGGCCGGCACCACCTGTCGCGAGCTCACTCCGCCCGCCTCGATCTCCAGCACCGCCCCCGCCACCGCAAAGCCGCCGCGATTCTGGATCACCACATCCACGACCTCCCCAGCATTTGACATCGCCACGCCGCCCGCACCGCCCGCGTCCGCACCACCGCTCCGCTCCATCCAGTGGCTCGCCACCGCGAGATCCACCCGCGCCGGATTCGTGTTCAGCGCCCAGCCTAGATTCAAAACACCCGCGCCATAGTTCGTATCCATTCCGGGAGCACCCGCATCGTCGCTGTACTTGGCTAGAATTTCCCACGCCTCCCGCGCGCTCGCTCCCGGCTTTTGCGACATCACCGCCGCGATCGCCCCCGACACCACCGGCGCGCTCGCCGAAGTCCCGCTAAACAGCACCCGCTTTCCCTCCAGCCACGCCGTCTGCACGCCCACGCCCGGCGCCGCCATTTTCAGCCCCTCGCCCGAATTGGAGAACGACGCCTGCCTCCCCGTCGCATCCGTCGCCCCCACCGAGATCACCCGGGAATCAGCCGCCGGCCACACCAGCAAACCCGCCCGGTCGTTGCCCGACGCCGCCACGATCACCGCGCCCGCCTTCTCCGCGTAGTCGATCGCCCGCGTCATCAACACGCTCGTATCGTAACCACCGAGACTGATGTTGATCACCTGCGCGCCCGCATCCACCGCCGTCACGATGCCCTCGGCCACCGTGAAAATATCGCTGCGCCCATCCTCCGCCGTCACGCGCACGCTGAGTATCGCCGCTGCTGGCGCCACGCCCGTTGCATCCATCGCCGCACCCGCCGCGATCGCCGCCACCGCCGTTCCATGCCCATCCTCTTCGCCACGTCCCGGCGCCACGCCCTGCCCCACATCAAGCACGCGCACCCGTCCGCTTCCCAACGTCGCATCCGCCGCCACGCCGCTGTCCAACACCGCGATCGTCACACCCCGCCCCCACTGACTCCACTCGCCGCTCGCGCCGATCACGCTCAACAAATCCCCCTTCACCGGTACAACTGCGCCGCCCGCCCGGCTCTCCTCCGGCGGTCTGGCCGGCCGGTCCACATAAGTGTTCGCGCCGATCTCCTCATAGTCGCGCACATGCTCAAAAATGTCCGCCTGCACCGCCGCGATCGAATCGTAGCGCACCCGCACGGCGTTGAGTTT
This sequence comes from uncultured Opitutaceae bacterium, assembly GCA_946482625.1. Next base: position 2,114 of record CAMLSH010000427.1, on the reverse strand, counting down.
CGCGCTCTCCCTCAAAATCGCGAATCCCGCCGCCTGCGCGCGTATCCGGAATCTCTCATACGACTCCCGATCTCTAAAAATGATGACCGCCTCCTTCACGCGTCCGTTACGTTGCTCCAGCCGCCGCTGCAGCAACTCCCGCCACTCGGCCCCCGCCTTTTCGCGCGCCAGCAACCGCGCCGCCGCCCGCTCCACGGACTCCTCCCCCCGCCCTTGTTCGCTCGCGCGCGCGTCCTCACCCACGTTTTCCAGCGACGCTTCGTCATCATCCACCATCCCGCCTTTCAATCGCTCTATCCACGCCGGCGCGAAAAACCCCACCGCAAATAGGAGCAACATTCCGCACACAAATGCGGGCACCAGCGAGGGTCTTGGCTTCTTTGACATGGCGACAGGCATCGCGCCCGGCTCCGGCCGCGACGCTCATCAGACGTGCCCACCCGCCCCAAGGTTGCCACTATTTTCCATCTTTGCCCTGGAGGGATGGCTGCCCGCTCCACCGAAACGAGTCAGCCAGGCGTCAGCGCCCTTCCCCAATTACCCATTACCAACTACAAACTACCGCCACCCTCCGCCCCTTCGAAAAAAATGTCCGATCCCACCATCGCCGCCGGCTTCGCCAAAATGAACATCGAGGCCGCACGTCGCCACGTCTTCCTCTGCGTCGGCCCCGATTGCTGCGCCACTGCCGACGGCCTCGCCACTTGGGAATTCCTCAAAACTCAGATGAAAGACCTCGGTATCCCCGCCCTGCGTACAAAAGCCGCCTGCCTCCGCGTGTGCAGCGGTGGCCCGTGGATGGTCGTTTACCCGGAAGGCGTCTGGTATGGACAGGTCACGCCCGCACGTTGCGAGCGCATCGTTCGCGAACACCTGCGCGACAACCAGCCGGTGCTCGAGTGGATCACAAAAACGCACCCGCTCGACCCGGGCGCGCCGCCCCCATGACCACCGCCGCCGATCATACTTCCGCCAGTTGCCGGCTCGATAGCTGACCGGCCAGGGTGACTGGCACCGGATTCACGCGCCGCTTCACCACCTTCTGGAAAAACAAATTATTCGGGACCTGCACCAAGCGCCCGTCGTCGCTCTTCAACGTCGTGTAGACGAAATTCAGATCGACCACGCGCCCCACAATCGGCTCGCCCGGAAACTCGATCTCGTCGCCGATATGAAACGGTCGCGCGATCAGCATGATCACCGTGCAGGAGACATTGCTGAGCACGCTCCACACTGCGACAAATCCGATGGCCACCATCGCGAGCACCGTCGACATCACCGCCCACAACCCGCCGAGATTCAGCCCGAGCACACTTAAAATCAGCACCAGCGCCACCCCGCGGATCAGCCACCTCACGATCCGCAAAAAGGGCGCGACGTCCTGATCCGTCAGGCTCGTCCGATTCGCCAGCAGCTGCAGCCCGCGCCCGGTTATGAAACTTAGCGCAAACGCGCCGATGACGATCCCCACGATCAACGGTGTCACCGCCAGCAACCGTGGCACAAGTTCGTGGATAAAGGACAAATCGATGTTCTGCATGATGAGCGTTCCCTTTCTTCGTTTGCTGGAAGCGACCAGCCGAAAGTGAACCCTGCCGACGCAGGAAACCTTCGGGATCGCATACCGCTATAGATAACACCGCCGCGAGAGTCGCCTGACGGTTTCCTCGGGAAAGACTCATCGACGCCCCGCAAGTTCCCGCTCGCGTCAGACCCGCTCGGGCTCCTGCAAAATTCACGGCACCGGCACCCACGCGCCCCGCAGCGCCAGCCCGCTCGATCAGAGCGTGGCCTCGAGCACCACCGGCTTTGCCTTCTGCAGGTCGCGTATCAACCGTTCCACCACGTCCAGTGGCGAAAGCGTCAGCGACGCCGGTCCCACGAAACTCGCCGTCGCCACCTGCGCTTCGCTGCGCGCATCCTGCACCGCGATCTCCAGGCTCGTCATGTGATTCTTAAAATCCCACGTCCACCGATCGCGGTAGGTCACGATCGCCTGCATCTCGCGCGGCATCATCGTGAGCGGTCCGTACTCCGCCTCATAACCCTGACTGCGCAGCACCTGCACCAGCAGACGGTCGAGCGAGTGATTGTCGTTCAGATTGCTCTTCACC
>CAMLSH010000426.1 GCA_946482625.1 uncultured Opitutaceae bacterium | reverse complement strand
GCGAACTCGTTGTCGATGCAGAGCGTGGCGAGGTTGATGAAATTCATCGTGATCAGCGTGGTGCGGAACACGGGGAGGTTTCGCTCTTTCGCCACGGCGATCATGGCGGAGGTGGGGTGGAAATTACGCGTGAGGACGAGGCAGGGGATCTGGCGCTCGGCCATCTCGTTGAGAATCTCGATCTGGCGGGCCTGCTCGAGGGTTTTCAAGTAGGTCATCTCGGCCGCGCCCAGAACCTGGATACGTTTGTTCGCGAAATATTTAAAGAAGCCGGTGAGCGCGAGGGAGGGGCGGTTGATCGAGCCCTCGCGGATCATGCGGTGTAGACCGGTTTCGCCGAGGACGAGCTCCATCTTCAGGCGTTCGCGGTAGGTGTCGAAGAAGTGGGCGACGGTGATGCCTTGGATGGCTTTGGGCATGGGAGGAAATTGAAAATCCGAAGGCCGAAGGTCGAATGCCGAAGGGGTCGGAGCGTTTAGTTGTTAGCGGAGAGTTTGGGTAGGCGGGTTGCTGATCGCGGGATCAGTTTCGGCCTTGGGAATTCGGCCTTCGGGTTTACAGGTTGAAGTCTTTGCCGAGGTAGAATTCGCGGGCTTGGGGGTCGCTGATGAGGAAATCGCTCGGGCCGTTGGTGAGGACTTTGCCTTGGTGGATGATGTAGCCGCGGTCGACGATCTTGAGGGTTTCGCGGACTTGGTGGTCGGTAATCAAGATGCCGATACCGCGCTGCTTCAGGGCGAGGATCATCTTCTGGACGTCGGCGACCGAGATCGGGTCAACGCCGGCGAAGGGTTCGTCCATGAGCAGAAACTTGGGCTGGGTGACGAGGGCGCGGGCGATTTCGAGGCGGCGGCGTTCGCCTCCGGAAAGGGTGAAGGCTTTTTGTTTCGCGACGTGCGTGAGGTGGAGTTCTTCGAGGTGTTGGCGAACGCGGGCGGGGCGGTCTTTGCGGGCAAGGCCGATGGTTTCGACGATGGCGAGGATGTTCTCCTCCACGGTGAGTTTGCGAAAGATCGAGGCCTCCTGCGGAAGGTAGCCGACGCCGAGGCGGGCGCGCTCGTGCATGCGGAGGGCGGTGGCGTCGCGGCCATCGATGAAGACCTTGCCGGCCGTCGCGGGGACGAGGCCGACGATCATGTAGAACGAAGTCGTTTTACCCGCGCCGTTGGGACCGAGGAGGCCGACGATCTCGCCGGCACGCACGGTGATGTCGACGCCGTTGACGACGTTGCGCTCGCCGTAGGTTTTGACGAGACCCTGGGTCGTGATTTGCGGAGTGGCTGGGGAGGCGTCAGCCGGCGGAGGCGAGGACGCGGTCATGGGGTGTCGTCTTCGGGCTTCGGCGCCGGAGCGTTTTTGTCGAAGCCGAGATCTTTGATCGGGGGGAAGGTGATCTTGACGTTTTCGCCCAACACCCGGCGCTCGTCTTTGAGGAGGGTCAACGGCTCGCCGGTGGCGACGGAGTTGGTGCTGCGGTCGATCACCACGGGTTGTCCGCTGAGGACGATTTTGCTTTCCCGGGGGAGAACTTCGGCGCGCTCGCAGTGGGCTTCGCGGTCGCCTTGGACGATGCGGACTTTGCCGGTGGCGATGATCTGTTTGAATTTTTCCACGTCGCCGGCGGTCGCGTTTTTCCCGGTGGCGGGCACGGATGCCGTGGAGTCGGAAGTTGTGGTTTTTCCGGTGGCGGTGGCGTCGATGCGGTCGCAGGTGATGCGGAGATTGGTGCCGGTGACGACGACGTTGCCTTTGAAGATGGCGTAGGTCTCGGTCTGCGCCTCATTGCTCCAGATCTCGGCGGTCGCGGCGGTGATGACGGTGGCCGTTGGTTGCGGGGAAACGCTGGTGGGGGCGGGGGCGGCGACGGGCGATGGGGCTGGCTGCGCGTGAACGACAGCGGCGAGGGCGAGCAGGAGGAACGATAAGAGTGAGGATTTCATTTAATCGAGAATGCCTTTGATTTCGGCGCGGAAAACGACGCGGACGTTTTGGTTCATCGTGAGGCGTTGGTCGGTGTGGTCGTAAGTCCAATTTTCGCCGGCGGCCTCGAAGTTTTTACCGATGAGACGCACGCTTTCTTTGCCGCTGATGAGGATGCGGTTTTCGCCTTTGATGAACACTGTGGCGGAGGGGGCGAGGAGGATGTTCTGGGATTCGGTGGAGCCGTCGCCGGCGAATTGCGCGAAGTTGAGTTCGACGACGTCGATCTGGGTGTTGCTGATGTAGCGCGCCTCGCCTCCGCGCAGAAGCATGGTGCGGTGGCCCTGGTCGTTGAAGGAAGGGAGCCGGAAATTTTTAACCGGGGCGTTGGCGATGATGGAGGCGGATTGTGCCCGGGCGGCGGATACGGGGGCGAGTGCGAGCGCGAGGAGAAAGACGCAGGCGGCGGCTGGGGCGTGGCGGTGGAGGCGGGTCATGGGACGAAGGTGAGACCGCGGGCGGCGAAGATATGTTCACAGACTTCGCGAACGGCGCCGTAACCGGGCCGCCGAGTGGTGATGCAGTCGGCGGCGGCGAGGGCGGCGGGCATAGCCTCGGGGACGGTGATGCCGATGCCGGCCCAACGGAGGGCGGGGGCATCGATATCGTCGTCACCCATGTAGGCGCACTGGCTTGCGGTGAAGCCGAGTTGGGCGGCGAGTTCTTCGAGGGCGAGGCGTTTATCGGTGCGGCCTTGAATGAGGTGCGGGATTTTTAGTTCGCCCGCGCGTACGGTGGTGGCGCCGGAGAGGCGGCCGGAGATCCAGGCGGTGACGATGCCGGACTTCGCGCAGCGGACGAGGCCCATGCCGTCGAGGACGCTGAAGATTTTGGTCTCGGAGCCGTCGGAGCAGATGTGAAGCGAGCCGTCCGTGAGGATGCCATCGACGTCCATGGCGAAGAGGCGAATTGCGGCCCAGCGGGCGGGAGGAATTTGTAGATCCTGTCGCTTCGCTCGGTACGATTTTCGATTCGCGATTTTCGGTTGGGCGGAGGCGCGGGGGCGGGCGCCGCGGCGAGCGGAGGATTTGGATTTGGCGGGCACGGGCGGGAAATATGTGCGGGAGGCTTGGCGATGTTGATAACGCCGACGAGGGTTCGGCGCTCTCAAGGGATCAGCCCATCCAATTGGCGATGCGGTCGATGATGGAGTCTTTCGTGGGGCGGTAAGCGTGTTCGAGCTCGGGTGCGAAGGGGACGGGGAGGTCGAGGGAAGCGATCCGGAGCGGCGGGGCTTCGAGGTCGTAGAAATGTTGCTCGGTGAGACGGGCGACGAGTTCGGCGCCGAAGCCGTGGGTGCGGCGACCTTCGTGGATGACGATCAGTCGGTGCGTCGCGGCGAGCGAGGCGCGGATCGCGTCGAGTTTTAGCGGAGCGAGGGCGCGGAGGTCGAAGACGTCGAAGGTGCGTTCATACTCGGTGGTAAGGTAGTCGGTGGCGTCGAGTGCGAGGTGGACCATTTCGCCGTAGGTGACGAAGGTAGCGAAATCGCCGTCGCGCAGTTTG
>CAMLSH010000425.1 GCA_946482625.1 uncultured Opitutaceae bacterium | reverse complement strand
TCTTCCTCTCCAACGGCCCCGGCGATCCCTCCGCCCTCCCGTATATCCATAAAACGGTGACCGGCCTCCTCAACGAGTACCCAATCTTCGGCATCTGCCTCGGCCATCAAATGCTCACGCACGCGATGGGCGGCTCCACCTTCAAACTCAAGTTCGGCCACCGCGGCGGCAACCAGCCCGTGAAAAACCTGGAGACCGGCAAAGTCTCCATCACCGCCCAGAACCACGGCTTCGCCACCGATCCGAAGTCCCTCGAAAAAGGCGGCGCCAAAGTCACCGAGCTCAACCTCAACGACGGCACCGTCGAAGGCCTGCGCCACACGAAGCTCCCCGTGTTCTCAGTCCAATACCACCCCGAAGCCGCCCCCGGCCCGAACGACGCCGACCCGCTCTTCGTCGATTTCTACAAGATGGTCGAAGACCGCAAAGCGGGAAAAATCTAGGTTTTCGCGCATGTTTCCCGGCACTTCGGAATGGTAGACGCTACCATTCCGACAATGCCGCTCCCGCTCGCGATCGTCCTGCCCGCTTTCCGCACGCGTTTCCTGCGCGAAGCGCTCGAGTCGCTGGCCTCGCAAACCCGCCGGGACTTCCGCGTTTACCTCTTCGACGACGCCAGTCCCGAAGACATCGCCGCCATCGGCCGCTCGTTCCAAGACCGGCTCGACCTGCGCTACCACCGTTTCGAGGAAAACCTCGGCGGCAAAAACCTCGTCGCCCACTGGCACCGCTGCATCGACCGCACCGAAGGCGAGCCCTGGCTCTGGTTGTTTTCCGACGACGACATCGCCGATCCCGGCTGCGTCGAGGCGCTCTTCGACGCCCTCGCCCGCTGCGAAACGCCCTGCGATCTCTGGCGCTTCGATCTCGATTTCATCGACGAGCACGGCCGCGTCACCCACCGCACCGCACCGCATCCCGATTTCGAAACCGCCCCGGAGTTCTTGCGCAACGTCCTCGTCCCCCGCCACCGCGATTGGCGCGCCGCCGACCACATATTTTCCCGTCGCGCGTACGAAACCCTCGGCGGTTTCATCGATTTCCCCAACGCCATCTTCTCCGACATCGCCACGTGGATACACTTCTCCACCGTCAACGGCGTGCGCACGCTGCGCGGCCCGCGGCTCGGCTGGCGCACCTACGGCGGCAACGTCACGGCGCATTCCTTCAAACGCCGCCGCCAGATCGCCGAGCCGCTTTTCCAGATGCATGCGTGGATGGCCCGCTTCGAGGAGACCTTGCCGCCCGCCGAACGAGCCGGTCTGCGCGAACTGCGCCGCAATCACTTCATCGACTGGATCGCCAAATGGCCGGTCCCGCCCGCCGCCGTGCTCGAAGCCACCCAAGTGGCCGCCCGTCTCTGGCCCGAGACGAAATTTTCCAACTGCGCGCGCCTCCTCCGCGGCGAACTCCGCGCCGCCGCCTGGCGCCTGCCCTTGACGCGCCGCTACCAAAAATGGCGCCTGCGAAACGCACGCGTCGCTCACAGGTAATCGGGCGGATCGCTCGCCGGCCGCGTCAAGCTCGCTCCACGGCCACTCACGCCTCGTCCGCGCACAATCGTTTCTTTTCTCAATCCGAGGTAAAAGGCCCCGCGTTGTTAATTATTATTTCACGAGAACCCATTGGGTGACGAATACCCGCATTCCGTCTCTTTCGACGACGGGATTTTATGCGTTCTCTCAGTCTGAAATCGAAAATGCTTCTCAGCATCGGCGCGGTGGTGGTGGTGGGTCTGGCACTCACGCTTGGCTTCATCGCATGGCGCAACGACCAGCTCGCCCGCGAGCAGGGCATCGCCTACGCGCGTGAACTTTCCGCCACCCGCGCACAGCAAGTTGCAGGCATCCTCGACCGCACCTTCGCGGTGCCGCGCACGCTCGCCCGCACGCTCGAAGGCTCCCTTGCCTCCGACACCGCGCTCTCCCGCGAGTCCGTCCAGCTCATGCTCCGTCGTCTGGTGGAAACGACGCCAGAAATCTTCGGCGCCTGGACTTGCTGGGAGCCCGACGCGTTCGACCAACGCGACGCCGATTTCATCAGCAAGCCCGGCCACGACGCCACCGGCCGTTTCGTCCCATACCTCTACCGCAACGAAAACACCGTCTCGCTCGAACCCCTTCGCGACTACGCCACCGCCGGCAAAGGCGATTACTACCTCCTCGCCCGCGATTCCGGCCGCGAATCCGTCCTCGAACCCTATTTCTACAAGGCGGGCGGCAAACAGATCCTCATGACTTCCCTCGCCGTCCCGGTCCGCTTCGGCGATAAAACTATCGGTGTCGTGGGTGTCGATATCGACCTCGGCCAGCTCGCGAAACTCACCGCCGACGAGAAAATCTTCGAGACCGGTTACGTCGCGGTGGTCTCGCAAAAAGGCCTCTACGTTTCCCACCCGACCGCCGCGCGCATCAACCAGCCCGCCCTGAAAACCGATCCCTGGATCGAACCGCTTCTGCCAGCCCTCGCGCGCGGCGAAGCCTTCACCGTCACCAGCTTTTCACGCACGCTCAACGACGACGTCTTCCGCATCGGCGTCCCCCTTCCCATCGGCCACACCGGCACGTCGTGGAACGTCACCGCCAGCATCCCCGAGTCCAAGGTCCTCGCCGCCGCCCACTCCGTCCGCAACACCGCCATCGAGATCGGCTCCGTCTCCCTGATCCTCGTCCTCGTCGTCGTACTGCTGATTGCCCGCGGCATCGCAAAACCCATCCAGCTCATGGCTGGCCAGCTCAGCGAAGGCGCCGCGCAGACCAGCTCCGCCGTCTCGCAAATTTCCGCCACCAGCGAGTCGCTCGCCGAAACCGCCAGCCAGCAGGCCGCATCGCTCGAAGAAACCAGCGCCTCGCTTGAAGAGCTCGCGAGCATGACCAAACGAAATTCCGAAGGCGCCACCACCGCGAGCCAGCTCGCCACCTCCGCCCGCAGCTCCGCCGATCTCGGCGCGCAACACATGCAGGACATGGTCGCCGCCATGAATGCCATCAAAACGTCAAGCGACAGCGTCGCCCGCATCGTCAAGACCATCGACGAGATCGCCTTCCAGACCAACATCCTCGCGCTCAACGCCGCCGTCGAAGCCGCCCGCGCCGGTGAAGCTGGCGCCGGGTTCGCCGTCGTCGCCGACGAGGTCCGCAACCTCGCTCAACGCTCCACCACCGCCGCTCGCGAAACCTCCGAACAGATCGCCGACGCCCTCCAGCGCGCCAACCGCGGCGTCGATATCTGCGGCCTCGTCGCCACCGGCTTCGAAGACATCCGCGGCAAAATCAACCAGCTCACCAGCCTCGCCACCGAGATCGCCACCGCCAGCGAGCAGCAGACCCAGGGTATCGGCCAGATAAATACCGCCGTCGTTCAGATGGATCAGGTCACCCAGGGCAACGCCTCGCAATCCGAGGAAGCCGCCGCCGCCGCACAGGAACTCAGCGCGCAAGCCATCCAGCTTGAATCCATCGCCGGCCAGCTCAAAACCCTCGTCGAAGGCTCCAC
>CAMLSH010000424.1 GCA_946482625.1 uncultured Opitutaceae bacterium | reverse complement strand
GCGACGAAGCGGTCGAATTTGGCGATGGCTTTTTCGCGAGTGGGTTCCGTCATCCAATCGGCCTTCCGCAACCGGTCGCTCATGACCGCCCGGATGTTGCGGATCATCTCATCCATGCGGGCGCGGGCCTCGGGCGGGTAGTAACGCTCGACGTAGAGCTGTCCGAGCGCCTCGCCGAGAAGTCCATCGACGGTGCGCGCGGCGCGTTGCCAGCGCGGCTCCATCTCGGGTGTGCCGCGCAGCACGGTGCTGTAGAATCGAAACGCCTCTTGCTCGAACGGCGCGGCGAGCGACGATGCGGCGGAGGCGAGTGCGTGGTAGCGTAGATACGTTTTCCAAGCGGTGAGCGGATGCGTGGACAACGCGTCCTGAAGTCCGGCGAAGAATTTCGGCTGGCCGACAATCACCTCGTTGGCGACGGGGCTCGTCAGGCCGCGTTCGGCAAAATAGCGGGCGAACGGAAAGGCCGGTGCGGTGGCGGCGAGTTCGCCGACGGGCATCTTGTTGTAGTTGGCGAGACGGTCGCGGAGTTCGACGGGAGTTTTGGAACCGGCGGCGAGGGTTTTCTCCAGCGCGAAAACCGTGGCGGCGCCGGCCGTGGCGTCTTCGCGCGAGGCGCCGGCGAGTACGAGCATTCTGGCGACATGCTCGATAAACGCGGCGCGCTGCGTCTCGAAGGCATCGCTGAAGTAGTAGTCCCTGCTCGGGAGGCTGAGGCCGCCTTGCGACGCGTAGAGGGCGTTGAGGTCGCTCTTCTTCTGGTCGGGTCCCACGCCGGCAGAAAACAGGCCGCTGAAGCCGTCGTTGTGCAGGGAGGCGAGGGTGCTGGCGAGATCCTCGGTCGACGCGATGGCGTCGATCCGGGCCAGATCCGGGGCGAGCGGGGCCAGACCGGCGGTATCGATGGCGGCGGTGTCCATCGCGGAGAGGAAGAAGTCGCCGACTTTCTGGGCGGTCGAGCCGGGCGCGTGCGAGCCGGAGGCCGTTTCTTCGAGGATGCCACGCAGGGCGGCCCAATTGAATTGTGCGAGTTCGCCGAAGCCGCCCCAGCGGGATTTGTCGGGCGGGATGGGATTATTTTTCAGCCAGTTGCCGAAGGCGTAGCGGGCGAAATCCGTCTTGGGGGAGACGCTTGTATCCAGGTGTTCGATCTTGAAGCGGGGCGGCTCCGGGGCGGGCGACACCGCCGGAAGGAAAGCGGGCAGACAGGCGGTGAGCAGTCCGAGGGCGAGGAGAGAGCGATGCAGAGAATTCATGGCGGGCGCGCGGCGAAAAATGGGACGAAAACCGACGGCAGTCGAAGCGTTCGGCCGGACGGAGGCGAGCGTGCGTTGTCTCGCCGCAGAAGGGGCGTGCGCTCGTCCCTGACACGCGTGCGCAAAAAAAACGCCGTCCTCGAAAGGACGGCGTTTGAAAGTGGAGAGAGTGCGGCGCCCGGGAGGCGCGGCGGTGGCTCAGAGGTTGGCGGCGATTTCTTTGACCGTTTCGACGGCGACGACGCGGTCGATGTCGAGGAGGGTCTTCACCGTGCCTTTGATCTTGGCCATGCCGAGGATGTAGCCGGTGTCGATGCGCGTGCCGAAATCGGGCGTGGGCTCGATCTCGCTGCCGGCGAGGTTCACGACCTCTTCGACGCTGTCGACGATGAGGCCCATCTGGACGTTTTGCGTGGCGGAAACTTTGACCTGGACGACCACGATGCAGGTGCGCTCGGCGAAGACGGCGTTGAGGCCGAACTTCACGCGCAAGTCGATGATCGGGATGACGCGGCCGCGGAGATTGATGACGCCTTTCACGAACTCCGGCATCTGTGGCACGGGCGTGATTTTCTGCATGCGGATGATTTCGCGAACCTTCAGGACGGCGACGCCGTAGGATTCGTTATCGAGGGCGACGGTCAGGTATTTGCCCGCATTCTGAGTGGCGATGTGCGAGGCGGCGGCAGGAGAGCTCATGTGAGTTTGAAATCGAGGGCGGGCGCACCGGCATGGCGCGTCTCACGCACCTTATTCGACCCTCCGGCGGGCTGCTTTAGCGAAAACCGCCCCGTCTGCTCTGGGGTGTTTTACCGAGAAGTCCTCGCAGGAAACCGGTTAAGTTCTCCTTGGCCGCGCCGAATTAGGAGAAAGTTTTTCCATCGCTTCCCCATGCCAATTTCCTCGGATTCCTACGCCGCTCTCGACGATCTCAGCAACCGGCTCGCGGGCGAGTCGATCCTTGCCCAAGTCGGCCGGGACGAAGGTCTCATCCCCGCGTACAGTCTGCTCGGCGAACTGATCGAAGTTTGCTCGCTTTCGCCCGAGCTCCGCGAGCCGCTCACCGCGCTCAAGGTCGATCTCGAAAAACAACTCGATAACGCGCAGCCCTTCGACGACGCCACGCTCGCCCATCTGCGCAACGTCGTGAAATGGCTCCCGCTTGCCGCCGCCGCCAGCAAGACCGGCGAAGCGATCCCCGCCGTTTCCGGCCAGGCTCCGGCCCCCGCGGCCGACACCGCATCTGCCCCCGCGCCCGAGGCGACGACAACCGCCGCGCCGGCGGACGATGGCCTCGCGGCCAACGACGTGTTGCTCGATCTCAATCTTGAGGAAAACCGCGAGCTGCTCACCGAGTTCCACGCGGAGGCACTCGACCATCTCCAGCAGATCGAGGCGGCGTTGCTCGCGCTCGACGAAGCGCCGGACGATCCCGAGGCGCTCAGTTCGATTTTCCGCTCTTTCCATACAATCAAAGGTGTATCCGGTTTCCTCCATCTCACGCCGATGCACACGCTGACGCACGAGGTGGAATGGCTCCTCGACCTCGCGCGCAACCGCAAGCTGCGGCTCAACTCCACGATCATCACGGAAATCCTCAAGAGCCGTGACGCCGTGCAGAACATGGTCGGCCAGATCACCGTCGCGCTTGAGCAAGGCACGCTGCCGACTGAAGTCATTCCCGTCAGCCACCTGATCCGCTCGGTGAAACGCCTCGCCGTCGGCGATACCGTCGCCGCTCCTGCTCCTGCTCCCGCTCCCGTCGCCGCGACACCAGCGCCCGTTGCTGCTCCGGTGCCGCTTGCGCCCGTCGTGCCGTTCACACCGGCCGCCGTGGAAGCAGCTGCCCCGGCCAAGACCGCGGAGGTCAAGGAAACCAAGGCTGCCGCCACGGGTGAAAACAAGAATGCCAGCTCCAGTACCGTCCGCGTCAATACGGACAAGCTCGACTCGCTGATGGATGTCGTCGGCGAACTCGTCATCGTGCAGAGCCAGTTGACCGAGTCTGCCCGCGTGCTCGCGATCGAGGACGCGTCGTTGCAGCGCAACATCACGCAATTCGGCCGTCTCACCAAGGAGCTCCAGCACACCGCGATGTCGCTGCGCATGATTCCGGTGAAGCCCACGTTCCAGAAGATGGAGCGGCTCGTGCGCGACCTTTCCCGCGATTTCGGCAAGAAGGTGAATTTCCACGTGAGCGGCGAAGAAACCGAACTCGACCGCACCGTCGTCGAGGACATCGGCGATCCGC
>CAMLSH010000423.1 GCA_946482625.1 uncultured Opitutaceae bacterium | reverse complement strand
TGGAACTAAGATGAAACCCGATGGTAGCGGTGAGGCTCGCGTGTATGTACTTCCGGGTATGGGTGCTGATGCACGGATGTATCCTGGTGTCTGGCGAGAGCTGGAGCACACGGAGTTTTTAGAGTGGCCCCAGTATGCCGGAGAAAAGTCTATTCGCGAGATTGCGGAGCGCGTGATTCGTGAAGCGGATGTGGCCGATGGGGATGTGGTGATCGGTTCTTCGCTGGGCGGGATTGTCGCGTGTGAAATCGCGAAGCTGAGGAAGCTGCGATCGCTGGTGTTGGTTGGGAGTGCGACGCGGAAGGAGGAGGTTAGCGCGTTGCTGCGGGTTTTCAGTCCGTTGATCGGTTTGGCTCCGTTGGAGTTTATTCAGCGGGCGGCGGGGAAAATGCCGGGCGAACTCATGCAGATGTTCGAGGCGAGCCAGGCGGACTTCATTCGCGCGATGTGCGCGGCGATTTTTGAGTGGGATGGGTTAAACGAAGATGTGATCACGCCGCTACGGATTCATGGGCGGAGCGATCGGGTGATCCCGTTGCCGAAGGAAGTGGATCTCGTGCTGGACGGCGGGCATCTCATCGCGATGACGCACTCGGAGGAGTGCGTGCGGTTTCTCATCGAGCGGACAGTGGTGGGGCGCGAGGTGTGAGCGGATGAAGAGGCGTGAAGGTTATGCGGTGGTTAGCGCGACGGGGGCATCGCGCCTCCATCGGAATGGAATCGTTCGGAGGAGGGGATGACGCGGAGGTAGTCGAAGTCGGCGTGGTTGGGGTTTTCGGCGCCGTCGCGGATGGCGAAGACGCCGAAGGTGGTGCCGGTCCAGACGTTGCCGGGGCGCTCGGGGCGGCCGGTCGTGCCGGTGAAATAGATTTTGGATTCTTCGGGACTGAGGTATTCGGGAAGGCCGAGGGCGCGGGTGGCTTTGGGGTCTTTGTAGACGCCGACCCAGCCGAGGTCGGGGGAGCCGCGTTCGCCGTTGCGGAGATGATGGCCGCTGGCGCCGAAGTAGATGCTCTCGCCGAGTTTTTCCCAGTGCTGGCCGTTGCCGCTGTGGAAGAAGGTGGCGCGTTCTTCGCCGTCGACGGCGATGCGGAGGTGGACGGTTTTGCCGTGGGGATTTTTCGCGGACCAGAGATCGGTGCGGCGGCATTGGTCGGTCTTGCCGATGACGAGACGTGGCTCGCCTTTGTCGATGCTCATGCCGAGCCAGAAATTCATCCGGGGATCGTGGAAGAAGTGGAGACCGGCGGTTTCATGGGCGTCTTTGGCGTCGAAGGTGACGCATGTTTCGATGGCGAAGGCTTTGCGGGTGACGCGTTGCTGCACGATGCCGGTGAGCGCGCTGAGGGAGGATAGATCGCCGGGTTGGGTGAAGATGCGGAGGTGACCGGGGTTGGCGGTGAGGCTCCAGGATTTGCCGGAGAAGTCGGGGGCGGTGGTGAAGAACCACTGGAGGCCGAGGGTGGGCGTGTTGAACTCGTCGGACTCGGCGAGTGCGAAGCCGTCGGCGACGAAGGAGAGTGGCGCGGGGGCGGTGATGGCGGGGGTTTTTCCCGTGAGAGGGCGCCACCAGCCGTCGGCGGTCCATTCGATAGGTTGCAACAACGTCTGACGGCCGAGGCTGTAGTGAGAGGTCTCGTACGCGTGATAGGCGATGAACCAGTTGCCGGGTGCTGGTTCGAGGAGGACGCCGTGGGCGGGGGCTTCGAAGCGGGTGCCTTGATCGGTGGCGAACATGACGGGGTTGTTGGGATCTTCCTCCCATGGGCCGGTGATTTTGCGGGAGCGGAGGACGGAAATGGTGCTGGGTTCGCGGGGAAGCGTGCCACCGTCGGAGAAGAGCATGTAGTACCAGCCGTCGCGTTTGAAGATGGCAGGGCCTTCGAAGAGTTTGTAGCGGCTGCGGTCGATGCGGCTGACTTCGCCGAGGATGCTGAGGCCGTCGCGGGCGAGTTCGTAGGTGATGCCTTTGCTGAGGGTGACGTAAAGGCGGCCGTCGTCATCGGCGAAGAAACCGGGGTCGATGCCGAGGCCTTTGCCGAGGCTCGTCATTTCGTATGGGCCAGCGGGATTTTTGGAGTGGAAGACGTAGACCTCGTGGTCGCGCGTGGGGGCGTAGATGAGGAAATCCTTCGTGTTGGGATTGTAGCCCATATCCAGGCCCCAGATACCGGCGCGGGTGTCGCCCGGTAAAAGTTTCGGATGCGAGCTGAACGCGTGGCCGATGTAGCGCCAGTGGACGAGGTCGCGGCTGTGGACGATCGGGATGCCGGGCTGCCAGCCGAAGGAGGAGCGGCACGAGTAGTAGTGGTCGCCTACCTTGATGACGCCGGGGTCGGACCAGTCGCCGGAGAGGATGGGGTTGGTGAGTGTGCGCGGAGACTCAGAGCTGGGCGCTGAGGGAGATTGAGCGAGGCTGGCGAGGTTTAGCGTGGGAGTGCTGAGGACGACAGCGATGAGAGGAAGAAGGGAAAGAGATTTCATGTGCCGAGCTGGATAAGGGGTGTTCTGTTACGAAAGAAAGCAGGGGGCAGTGAATGAATGTACAAGAAACACGCGGGAACACTCCTTGAAAGCGACCGGTCAGCCTTCACCTACATCATGAAGTATTTTTTGCGCGTGGGATGCCTGCTGCTGGTTGGTTTATGGCTGAGCGCGTGCGCGCTCTCTGTTCAGGGCAAAGGAAAGGGCAAGGGGCTGGATGTTCAGCCGCAGGTGATGCTGCCGATTCCGCAATCGGGGCAGATTCCGATTAAGTGAGTGCTGGTTGATATGGCACGAGAGTGGGAGTTGAACGGAGTGGAGTTCGGATTCGGAGACGGAATTTTAACCGCTAATGAAAAAACGCCAGTGGGGCGATTTTTCGTGGCGCGGCTTCGTCCAATGGCCTTCGCGAGCGGGCGGAGACGGCCAATGGCCGCAGTTTGGGGCGGACGCGCAGGGTGGAGACGATGAAGAACGGAGGATGCGGGGGATCGTCCCTACCTCGGAGTCGGACCGTCGAGCTGGACCGTCGAAAGCGGCGTCGATGCACCGCAGTTCAAAATTTCGGAGGCGCGGACGTGAAGTCAGGCCGTACGAGAAAGCGAGAGGTCGTGAACAGCGCGCTCGGAGCGCGGTCCTCCTCGGAAAGCGGGCAGGATTACTTCTGTTTCCACATTTCCTCGCTGCGGACGAGGACGGTGTAGGCAGAGAGCTCGCCGTCGGGCGAGACGAAGAACACGTCGCGGTAGGCGCCGGACGGGACTTCGAGCTGGTAGAAATAAGGGCTGTTGGGCGTAGTCTCGCCTCGCATACGGAAGGAGCAGGCGATCTCGGCGGGGAGCGGACCGTTGCTGACGTTGCGAACGCGGGCCCAGATGCGGAGGCGTCCGTCGTGGAGCGGGTGGGCCTCGACCTTGAGGAGGCGGACTTGGGAGGTGTAGGCTTTGGCGAGAGCGGCGTTGACGGGAACGAGGACGAGGCCGGTCCAATCGCGTTCGACGAGTTCGGTGGAGTTGCCGTCGG
>CAMLSH010000422.1 GCA_946482625.1 uncultured Opitutaceae bacterium | reverse complement strand
CGTTGATGAGCATGTGGCCGTAGAAGCCGGCGGGCTCGGGGTCGGTACTGCACAGTCGGATACCGACACGGAGGGCGGCCTCGGGCTGGGCGGTGGCGCCGGCGAGCACGGCGGCGACGCATTTCATGCGTTCACCGAGGACTGTCTGCTGCATGGCCCAGTCGGCGGCGGCATCGGGTTCGACGGAAGCCCAGCCGCGGAGGGCGGCGTCGCGAAGCTGATCGCGCGTGAGCCAGTTGCCCTCGGCGTCGGCGAGGGAGAGGGCGCGCTTTGGGTCGGTGCGGGCGAGTGCCTCTAGGAGGGCTTCGCGTTCGCGGGTGAGGGCGGTGGTGTTGGGTTGCGCGGAGAAATCGCGCCAACGCGCGTCCCATGAAGATGCGGGGGACGGAGTTGAATGGACCACGGGTTTGGCTGAGGTGGGCGGGGTGGCGGGGATGCGATGGGTGGCGACGACGCGCGCGAGGACGAAACCGAGGAGAGCGACTGCGAGTGCGCAGCCACCGGCGGCAATCTTTGACCAACCGGCGCGATGGGAGGAGGAGGCAGACATGGCGTGGCTACGGGTTGGAACTTCTGCAAACGCGTCAGGGCGTACCGTCGGGAAAGACGTCAGTGAGGACTGCCGAAAGGGTGACGCGATCGGCTGCATTGGCGGAGCGGTCCAGATAGGCGCGGGCGGCGAGGGGATCGCGGGCGGCCCATTGTTGAAAGACGGAGCGCATGGTCTCGGTGCGCTTGGCCGGATCGGCGATGTCGGTGGCGAGATCGAGTGCGGCAGCCGGGCTCGATTTCAGAAACGACTGTTGGTTGGCCAGGGCAGCGAGACCTGCGTCGAATTCGGCACCGTTGTCGTTCTTCTGTATCCATGCGGCGGCTTCTTCGGGGTAACGCTCGAGCCACAAGGGCAGCGCCTCGGCCAGGGCCTGACGGCGCTCGGGGCCGGGTGGCAGCTTGAGCGCGTGGTTGGCGAGACCGGCGGCGTCGGCCCACGACCAGCCGGTGATGGCCTGGCTGCGGGCTTGGGCGGCGAGTTGCGGATCGGCGATTTTTTCGGCGGCAGCGAGGGCTTCGGCTGGGCGCTGGCGGGCCCATTCGAAAAAGGCGGACTTAAAAAGAAAGGCGTATTTTTCGGAGCCCATCGCCGAGCCGAAATCGGCGGCTTGAGCGAAGGCGCCGGCGTCGACGAGCGCAGCGATCGCGGCGTGGCCGTAGTCGCCGGCGGGCTCGGTATCCGCAGCGCAGAGACGAAGCGCGAGGCGGACGGTGGCGTCGGGATCGGCGACTGCGCCTTGGAAGACTGCACCGACGACGGCGCGACGGTCTTCTATGCGGACGCCGAGCGCCCAGTCGCCGGCGGCGTCGGGCGCGGTGCTGGCCCAGCCGCGCAGGGAGGCGTCGCGCAGGAGCTCGCGGAGGCGCCAGTCGGCCTGGTTTTGCGCGAGGGAGAGCGCGCGTTGCGGATCGGTGCGGGCGAGTTCTTCGAGCAGGGTGGCGAGAGCGCGGGTACGTGCGGGAGTGCTGGCGAGGCTGGTGGTTTCTTCCCATCGGTCGGACCAAGGAGAGGTGAGCGCGGCTTGGGAATCGTCGGCGGCGGAGGCAGTGGAGTCGTTCGGTGCGGAGCCTCGCGAGTTAGTTGCGGCCGGGGCGATCGGGGCGGCGGAGTGAAAAGGGGACCAAGGATGGATGCTCAACCAGCCGAGGGAGGAACCGCCGAGCGCGGCGGCGAGACAGAGTGCTCCCATCGTAGATGATGAGCAGCGACTTGGCTTGATACGGGGGAATGGCATCGAAGCGAAACGAGCGAGTGGTAACGAAAGCGGGACGATACGTCGGGGTATTACGCATCGTCCCGTTGTAGGACGCACCTGACAATCAGGCGCTCAGGCGCCGACTGTCAGGCGAGAGCGATCGGCTCAGTAGGTGTAGGCCTGTGAGTCGCGGCCGTACCACCAGCCTTTGGAGCCGGTGAAGTTCGTCACGGTCATATTACGGCGACCGAAACGGGTGGTGGAGGAGTCGGTGCGACCGATGGCCTCCTTGGTGGTGGCGGCGCGATTGTTGTCGTAGTAGAAGTTGCACGTGAAGGTGGAGCCACCGAGTTGGCGGATGTTCTTCAGGCCGTTGGTCTGCGTGTGGTAGTAGAGCGTGACCGAGGTGGCGGCATTGGCTTGGCCGAACTTGTCGGAGGCGTTGACGGCGGAGGCGCCGGAGACCCAGCAGTTACCGCCTGATTTTACCGTGAACTGGTCTTCGCCAACGTCCTGCCACGTGACCTCGTTCATGGTGCCGTTGCCGTAGAAGTGGCAGCCGTCCACGCCGGGGGCAGATAGCTTTACGTTGCGCAGGGTGGAGTTGGCGTTGAGGCGGAAGAAGGGTTTCTGTCCCTCGCCCTGGCCGCCATCTCCCATGCCGGAAGCCTTTATGGTGTTGCCGTTGCCGTTGTAGGTAACGCCGGCTGGGATCACGTACGTGCTGGTGAATGTGATCGTGGCAGCGTGGGTGGCGGTTGCAGCGACGAACAGGCCGGCAAGGGCCGCGAATGCGCGCAGAGCGCGTGTTGGGGTATCTTTCATGGGGTTTTTGTTTTTGGGTTTTGTTTTCTTCCGCGCGGAAAACGCGGTTGAAAGAACATCGCCGCTGGGCCGGATCTTCTCCGTTTACACGAGGGGCCGGGAGCCCTGCGCAGCGCTGCTGGCCTGTCGGCCGGGAGCGATACGTGTCTTCGTGCGGGGTAGGAAAAGAACAGAAACAGTGACGAGGGGTAAATGCAGGGGAGCGATAAATCATCGACCCGCGGAAGGGGTATGCGAATCGATAGAAAGCGAGAATCGCTCTCAAAGGAGACAGCTGTCCGGCGGTCAACAGATTATTTTTCCGGCGCGGGTTGATCGTAACGTGACCGGCGTGCGCCGCCGTTTTTATATGCTTGGCCGCCAAGGGAAACCTGCGGCGGCCCGGTGATTTTGCAGTGAACGAATGAAAAAATACTTACTCGAGAAGTCTTCCCGGAAAAATGCGGGTGTTGGCCGCAGTTGCGGGCACGGTAAGCTCCGTTCTGCGGACGCGCGGCCTCAGAAAACAAAAAACCGCGCACTTGGTTGGGCGCGCGGTTAGCTCGGTGCGTCGACCGTGAGATCTGCGATCAGCGGGCGAACTTAGGCTGGATCAGCGTCCGGAGCACGTTTTGGAGATCTTCGTTTTCGAGTTTGCCGAGGACTTCCTCGAAGAAACCGAAGACGAGGAGTTCGTCGGCGGCGGCTTTGGCGATGCCGCGGGACTGGAGGTAGAACTCCTGTTCGGCGGGGATGCGTGCTGACGTGGAACCGTGGGTACAGCGGACGTCGTTGGCCTGGATTTCGAGGCCGGGAAGGCTGTTGGACTCGGCCTCGTCGCTGAGCATCAGGTTGCGGTTGCTCTGGTAGGCATCGGTCTTCTGGGCGTCTTGTTCGACGACGATGAGGCCGGAGAAGATTGTGCGGGCGGTGTCGAGCAGCGCGTTTTTGTAGAG
>CAMLSH010000421.1 GCA_946482625.1 uncultured Opitutaceae bacterium | reverse complement strand
TCGGCCCGCGCTGATCTTGAGCGCGGCGAGTGGTGGGATGCGACGAGGGCTGGGCGGGTTTGCCTTTTTCAGGGGCAGGTTTTGAGCCGAGCGACGTGCGCAGTTTGGCGAAAAGCTTTCGCAGCATATAAGAGTGTGCTGCGAGATTTCGCCAAACACCACGGTTTGCAACTCTCGATGTTGCCCGCGTCAGAGGAGAAATCGCTGCGCAACGCACCCGCGCACGCACACGTTTTTGAATCCTTCGCATCCTCACGCGCCGATCTCCGACTCCGCTCGCACATGAACAGTCCGCCTCCGCGATCGCCGCACGCTCGTCGCCGCCGCGCTCGCAACATCGTCAAAAGTTCGGCAAGTTTCCCCAACACCGCACCCCGCGCTTGGCAGCCGCCCGCACGTTTCACACGCTCCGCGCTTATCCCGCGCTACCCATGACTAACGAAATCCGCTGGCTCGTCCGCCTGCTCGCCGAACAAGGCCTCGCCACCCGCACGCAATGTCTGGCTGTGCTCGAGACGCTCGGCGCCGCACCTGAGCTCATCGACTTCGCGCAAAAACTCGTCGACGACGCCGTGGTCGAGGACCTCGATCAACTCGAACGCCTCACCGCCGACGCCCACACCCGCGGCCAATCCGGCCCGCCTCCTTCCGCCGACGGACAGATTCGTCCCTCTCTCCAGCCCTCCACGGCAGCCGCCACCGCCTCGGCCCAGGACTCGAGCGTATCGACTCCGCCAATGCCGTTGTCGCCGCCCCCGGCCTTCGACTTCTCCGTCGTCCCGTCGCTCGACAACACCGTGCTGGCCGAACGCCTGAGCGCGTTCCTCCGCGAGGCCGCCGCCTATGGCGCCAGCGATCTCCACCTCACCGCCGGCGCCACGCCCTTCGTGCGCAAACACCGCACCATCCTCCCGCTTTCCGACGCGCCGCTTCCGCACGAGGACGCCCTCCGCCTCAACACCGTCCTCCTCGCACCGCACCAACGTCAGGTGTTCATGGAACGCCGCGACTACGACTACGCCTTGGCGCTCGACGCCACCAATCGCTACCGCGTGAACCTCATGTTTCACAAAGCCGGCGCCGCCGGCGCGTACCGCATGGTCCCCGCGCACATCCCCAAGCTCGACGAACTCGGCCTGCGCAACATCGAGACCGTCCGCAAACTCCTCAGCTACCACAACGGCCTCATCCTCGTCACCGGCCCCGTCGGTGCTGGAAAAACCACGACACTCGCCGCGCTCGTCGACGAACTGAACGGCAAACGCGAAGATCACATCATCACCGTCGAAGATCCCATCGAGGTCGTCCAACCCGCGCGCGGTTGCAACGTAACCCAGCGCGAAGTCGGCCCGCACACCAAGTCCTTCGCCTCCGCCCTAAAAGGCGCCCTCCGCGAAGACCCCGACGTCATCGTCATCGGCGAACTTCGCGACCTCGAAACCATCGAGATGGCGATCACCGCCGCCGAAACCGGCCACCTCGTCATCGGCACCATGCACACGAGCGACGCCGCCACGACGCTCAACCGCCTGCTCGACGTCTTCCCCTCTGCGCAACAATCGCAGATCCGCGCCAGCGTCGCCGAAAGCCTCCGCGGCATCCTCTGCCAACGCCTCCTTCCCGGCCGCAAAGGCGGACTCGTCCTCGCCTGCGAACTCCTCGTCGGCAACACCGCCGTCTCAGCGCTCATCCGCGACGGCAAGATCCAAGGCCTGCGCAACACCATGGAGACCGGCATCAAAGACGGCATGTGCCTGATGGAGTCCGTCGTATTCGAACTCTGGCAACAAAAGCAGATCTCCACCACGACCGCCAAAGCCAACATCACCAACCGCGTCCTCCGCGCCAAAATCACCGGCTGATCGCGCTCCGCGCGAAATGACCAGTGACCGAATGCCCAGTGACCAATGAGAACATCGGTCGAGCCATCCCCCCGCCCGCAGTCATTCGTTTACTCCCTCCACCTCCGAACCGCTAATCCACGCCACTCAGACCTTCGTCATTCGGCCTTCGACCTTCGGATTTTCCGCCACTGGTCATTGGTCACTGATCATTGCTCATTCCCCTCATCCTATGCCCGCGATTGACGCTTTACTCCGCACCATGCTCGAACGCGGCGGCTCCGATCTCCATCTCACGGTCGGCCTCCCGCCCAAAGCCCGCCTCTCCGGCGCGCTCACGCCCATCGCGAACACGCCCATCTCCGCCACGCAGATGGAAACGCTGCTCCAAGAGATCTGCCCGCCGCGCAAATGGACCGAGTTCCTCGAACGCAAAGACCTCGACCTCGCCCACGAAATCCCCGGCCTCGCCCGCTTCCGCGCCAATTTCCTCTACAATCACTGGGGCCAGGGCGCCGTCCTCCGCCAGATTCCCTCGAAGATCCTCTCCTTCGACGACCTCAAGCTCCCCGAAGTCCTTAAAAAACTCTGCCACCTTCAAGAAGGCCTCGTCGTCGTCACGGGCCCGACCGGCAGCGGTAAGAGCACCACGCTCGCGGCGATGATCGACTACATCAACACGAACCTCTCGCGCCACATCATCACGATCGAGGACCCGATCGAGTTCGTTCACCAAAACAAAAAGTCGATCATCGTTCACCGCGAAGTCGGCGAACACACCGCCTCCTTCGCGGACGCCCTCAAAGGCGCCATGCGCCACGATCCCGACATCGTGCTCCTCGGCGAAATGCGCGAACTCGAAACCATCAAACTCGCCCTCGGCTGCGCCTCGATGGGCATGCTCGTCTTCGGCACGCTTCACACCAACAACGCGCCCAAAACCATCGACCGCATCATCAACGCCTTCCCCGCCGAGGAGCAGAATCAAGTCCGCACCATGCTCTCCGGCTGCCTCGCCGGCGTCGTTTCCCAACTCCTCTGCAAACGCGTTCCCAAAGGCCGCGTCGCCGTTCACGAGATCCTTCTCCCCCACGAAGCGCTCCCCAACACGATCCGCACCGGCCAGATCGCAAACATCCGCCAACTTATCGAAAGCGGTGGCTCCGACGGCATGACCACGATGGACCAAAGCCTCATGGCTCGCGTGAAAGACGGCACCGTCGAGCCCTACGAAGCCTACATGAAAGGCGCCAACAAAGCCCTCTTTGCCCCGCTCCTAAAGCCCGGCGAACTCGAAGCCAAAGCCGCCGCCCACTGAGCGCATTCCCTGTAGGCCAGCGAGCTCGCTCGCGCCTCCGATGGTAGGGCGCGTTATCCCTAACGCGCCGGGCGACATCGCCGACATTAAGACATGAATACGCGTAGGATCTCCATCCGCACACCGATCCGCCTCCTCCGTCTACTCGCTACTCACTACCCGCTACTCGCTACTTCCGCCCCACCCACTTCCGTTTCCGCGCGAATAAAATCATCGCCACCCCCGCCGCGAATCCCCCCGCGTGCGCCCACCACGCCACCCCGCCGCCGGCCGACGCCCCGCTCATCAACGCACCCACGCCGTTGACCGTCTGCAACGCGAACCACACGAACAAAAACACCACCGCCGGCAG
>CAMLSH010000420.1 GCA_946482625.1 uncultured Opitutaceae bacterium | reverse complement strand
GACTACGTCGCGCCGAAGGAGAGCGGGCGCATCGATTACATGGGTGGCTTCGCAGTGACGGCGGGGCATGGCGTCGAAGATTTCGCTGCGGAGTTCCGGGCGAAGACGGACGACTACAACGCGATCATGGCGCAGGCGCTCGGTGATCGTCTCGCGGAGGCGATGGCGGAGATGTTTCACAAACGAGCTCGTGAGGCGGCCGGTTTCGGCAAGACGGAGAATCTCAGCCATGAGGAACTCATCCGCGAAAAATATCGCGGGGTGCGTCCGGCGCCGGGTTATCCGGCGTGTCCGGATCACACGGAGAAACCGATCTTGTTTGAGCTGCTCGGCGTCGAGAAGGCGACGGGCATCCGGCTCACGGAGAGCTGCGCGATGTACCCGGCGAGCAGTGTGAGCGGCTGGTATTTCAATCATCCCGAGGCGAAGTATTTCGGCGTCGGCAAGATCGCGAAGGACCAGATCGACGACTACGCGAAACGCAAAGGGCAGAGCGTGGCCGAGACGGAGAAATGGCTTGGGCCGTATCTGGATTATGATCCGAGTTGAGAACCGAATTCGTGAAAGTTTTTCCGCACATCTATTCGGAGCGAGATCAGGATCCAGGCTGGAACGTTCTCCAAGCAGCCACTTTGTTAGTTGAGGCAAAGAAGCGGAAGTGTAGTTCTCTCGTCATCTACGCGGCTTTGGAAATGCGGATGGCGATCGAGCAGCTTGTTTTCACGATAATCCTTCTGGTCAAAGAGCGTGTAGATGACGCAATGCTTCAGGAGTGTCGGAAAAAAGACGGCCTGTTTCGCATCCTAGGTGAGATCGCCCCAAAATATTCGATGAAGTGTCGATTCATGAATGTTCTGGGTTCGTTCTATCCTCAAATTCCTCAAGTAGCAGAGTGGGATGTGAAGTCGTTGAAGAAGCATTTCTTGGCTCTTTCAGATCTCTGTCACTCCCAGTTGGTGATTAAAGGGATGACAGCTGCACCTCAGAAATGGGATTCTAGGTTGGCTTTGCTAGAAGAGGTTTACGGATTTCTGGCTCAGGGATTGGGGAAGGGGACGGCGGTACTTTCGTTTCAAGGTGCATCCACGCACGCGATTGATCTTTGGGAGAAATATTCGAGTGGTGAAATCACGTTGGAAGATGTTCGGCAGCGATTCGCGTTTATCAAACCGCTGTTGGATAGCACTCGCATCCAACTTTGATTGTTAGCTGTTATCGCCGTCCAGCATGCGGCCGAGGCCGCCGAGGAGGGAGCCTTCTTCGCGGCCGCCGCGGCCTGTTTGTGGCGCAGCGGCGACGATGCGGCCGGCGAGGCGGGAGAAGGGGAGGGATTGCAGCCAGACTTTTCCGGGGCCGCGGAGCGTAGCGAAGAAGAGGCCTTCGCCGCCGAAGAAGGCGGTCTTAATGCCGCCGACCATCTGGATGTCGTAGTCGACTGAGGGCTGGAAGCCGACGATACAGCCGGTGTCGACGCGGAGGGTTTCGCCGGGTTGAAGCGTGCGTTCGTAGAGCGTGCCGCCGGCGTGGACGAAGGCCCAGCCGTCGCCTTGGAGGCGTTGCATAATAAAACCTTCGCCGCCGAAGAGACCGGCGCCGAGGCGTTTTTGGAAGGCGATGCCGATGGTCACGCCTTTGGCGGCGCAGAGGAACGAGTCTTTTTGGGTGATGAGTTCGCCGCCGAGTTCGGAGAGATGGAGCGGGATGATTTTTCCCGGATAGGGAGCGCCGAAGGCGACGCGGCGTTTGCCGGAGCCTTGGTTTTGAAAGACGGTCATGAAGAGCGATTCGCCGGTGAGGAGGCGTTTGCCGGCGCCGAGGAGCGCGCCCATGAAGCCGCGGTTTTGTTGGGAGCCGTCGCCGAAGATCGTCTCCATGGCGATGCCGTCATCCATGAACATCATGCCGCCGGCCTCGGCGACGACGGCTTCGCTGGGATCGAGTTCGATTTCGACGAACTGCATGTCGTCGCCGTGGATCTTGTAGTCGATTTCGTGCATGGAATTCATGGGAGCGTGGGGATTTTCGTAGGTGGGTTTTGTGTGAACACGGAACGGCGGGGAAAGTTGCGCGGGCAACGGGATTTTCTGCGCTGGCGTGGAGCGGCGCGGATTTGCCAATGTGCCGGCGATGACGTTTTCCCGCCGTTCGATCGCTGTGTGTGTCTGGAGCTGGATGGTTTTTGCGATAGCGTGTGCCGTGCCGCATGCGAGCGCGGAGGTACACGTGGTGGATTCGCTGGAGACGCTGGCGGCCCGCATCAAGACGGCGGCGCCGGGGGACACGGTGGTAGTAAAAAACGGTACGTACACGACGGAGCGCGACATGCTCGTCGAGTGCGCGGGTACCGCGGAGCTGCCGATCATCATCCGGGCGGAGAGTATCGGCGGCGTGGAGATCGCGGGTGCGGGCGGCTTCGATGTGGAGGAGCCGGCATCGCATGTGGCGATCGCGGGGTTCGTGTTTACTCACGCATCGGGCAAGAACACGGTGGGGCCGGGGACGCGGCATGTGCGGTTCACGCGCAATACGTTTCGGTGCGTCGGCGATGGGCATTTTCTCTCGGTGAGCGGCGATGACGTGCAGATCGACTATAACGATTTCGGGCCGAAGACCTCGCCTGGCACGATGGTCGCGGTGTCCGGCACAGGCAGTCAGGTCGCACGACGACTTTGGATACATCACAATTATTTCCATGATTTCGCCAACGACGGCTCCGGTGGTGCGGAGATGATCCGCTTCGGTTTGTTGAGCGCTCACCGGCTGTCGGTCGGCGCGGGTTTGGTGGAGCATAATCTGTTCGTCGGCTGCCGCGGGACGAACGAGATGATTTCGAATCGCTCGTCGGGAAACACGTACCGGTACAACACGTTTCTCGACAGCCCGACCTCGCACCTCACAGTGCGCCAAGGGAACGACTGCGCGATCTACGGGAATGTTTTCCGTAACACGGAAGGGCTGCGCTTCCACGGGGACCGGCATCGGATCTACAGCAATTATTTCGAAGGGAACTACATCGCCGTCGCGATCGGCAACGGGGACATCGAGTTTGCCGATGCGCCGGAAGGGGCGTCGCCCAACAGCCGGGACCGGCCGGACGCGTGTGCCATCGTTTTCAATACGTTCGTCGGTAACGCTACGCATCTCCGGATGAGCAAAGGAGCGGCGGAATCGCTGGGCGCGCGCGGGACGATTTTTGCGAACAACCTCATCGTGGGTGGTGACGTCGCGGCGAAGATCGACGGTCGTAACGAAGAGGCGGTCTGGGCGGGTAATGTGCTTTGGGCGACGGGCCGGACGCGCGATCTGCCGGGCGAAGGGCATAGCGTGGTCGATCCTTTGTTGAGCGTGGCGGCGGACGGTTTGCAGCGGCCGGCGGCGGAGAGTCCGGTGGCGGGCGCGGCGGCGGATGGAAAATTTTCCTTTGTGACGGTGGATTTGAGCGGGCTGGCGCGGCCGGAGAAAAAGGCGGTCGGCGCCGATGAGCCGGGAATGCCGCTGGCGAGGGCGAGGCAG
>CAMLSH010000419.1 GCA_946482625.1 uncultured Opitutaceae bacterium | reverse complement strand
TATTTCGTGGCGTGCGGAATCAGCCGGCTCGCGCGGTTTAACGCGACGGCCGATGCGCTCTCGGATGAAAGCGGCAAGGTGAAGTATTTCGAAGGAACCCCGATTCCCACGAGCGTCGCGATTGTCGGCGTGATCGCGGTCCTCTATTCGCAGGGTCTGATCGGTGCGAATCTATGGCTGGGTGCGTGGCACATTGGCGGTCTCGTGCTGCATCCGCTATCGATTCTCTATCTGCTGAGCGGCAGCGCGATGATCAGCACGATACGCGTGCCGAAATTGTAGATACAGACGAGGAGGCCGCGACGCGGTGCGACCGCGCGAGGCGTTTTTCGGGCGATCAACTGATCGTGAGCGTGACGAGTGTCTGATTGTGCAGGAGGTACGCGATCTCACCGAAGGTCACCGGACCTTGCAGCGCGCCGGTGCGTTTCCCTTCAAGGCCGCCGTGGAGGTAGTTGAGGATGCAGTTGCAGGAAAAGACCACGTCTCGTTGCGCACGTTTGCCGAGTTCTTCGGCGAAACGCGCTTCGTAGTTTTCGAGCGGTTGGGCGAGGTAGTACTCCACATCGGGAAACACCGGAGCGTAGAACCGCACACGGCCCGTCTCGGCATCGATGTGCTGCACGGATACGTTGATGTTTGCTCCGGCGAAATCGCCCATCAGCGGCAGTTTTCCGTCCGGATCTCCATGGGAGAGGAGAAAATCGGCGAGGTGCGCCGGCTTCCCATTTATGACACAGCTCGTCGCTTCAAATCCGGTGCGGGGAAAGCGGATGACCGCCCGAGGGTCGCGTTCGAAAATATTCACCGTCTCGATGGACGCGATGTGTTCAGGCGGTAGTGAAATGTGCGCTACGATAACAGCATCGGCGTATTTCGTACCGTCGTGACCGTTGTAAACCTTCGGGGTTGCCGATCCGAGTGAGGCAAGATCGATACCCGCCACCCAGCCGACCACCGGCTTGAGAAATATCTCGGGCCAGAAACGGCTCTCTTCGGCGAAACGCTGGAGGGTGGCGCTTCCGGACGGGATGATCGCGAACGAGCAGCCATTGTCGGGCGCATCGCGCATGAGGTCCTTGAGCGAATGCTCGTCATAGCAGGCGACCCGCACCTCGTCGAAGTCGGGGAGAAAGGTGACGAAAAGATGCTCCGCCGTTTTCACTCCGCCGTTCTCGGCGCTGAAGTACGAGCTCGTGCCGCCGATCCAGTTTCCACGGGGAAGACGATCGAGCAGAGGCTCCGGACCGGCGATGCTCAATGGAGCTTTGCTTTCGATGAGTTCGATCGCGGCTGCCAGAGTGACCAAAGAATTTTGGGGAGAGGTTTTCATAGGTGATCGAGCTGCGAGATTTCCGGACCGAGAATACGCGCGTATTTGAGGAAGAACGTATGAGCTTCGTGAGCCTTCTGGGCGGGAGTCATGGACTCCCCTTGAAGGCGTTTGAAGAGGAGTTGGAGCGCGAGCTGGTTAGTGCGGATTCCGGCGGCGGCGCCGGTCACCAGGCGCAGCCAGCAGCGGTGGTCCGCAGGGGGAATGGTGGGGTTCATGGTGACGGTTCTGGGGTGAGGCCTGAGTCCGATGTACAACGATAAGATCGGCGATGGCTCGCTGGCGCTTAGAGTAGAAACGGGGCGGAAATTGGCGGATATCGCTCATTTTTTGCGGACGAGTCCAAGGGCCCAGAAGATCGAGGTTGGGACGCTTGTTGTGCGGTTGGTTGCGCTAGGCCCGACTCCACGCACGTTCACACGGTTCAAAACTCAACTGCGCGTTCTCACGGCCTTCCTCGCATGAAATCGAAGCTCTCGCTCAAAACATCTCCCGCTGTAGCCAGCGGCGTTTTCAAAATCGGCGGCGATCTGCCGGTGCATCGGCTTGGGTTCGGCGCGATGCGCATCACGGGGCCGGGCATCTGGGGCGATCCGAAGGACCCCGCTTCGGCGCGGCGACTTTTGCGCAAGGTTGTCGATCTCGGCATCAACTTAATCGATACGGCCGATTCGTATGGGCCCGAAGTCAGCGAGCGGCTCATCGCGGAGGCCTTGCACCCGTACCCGAAGGGGCTGGTCATTGCGACGAAGGGCGGGCTCACCCGCTCGGGTCCTGAACAGTGGGCGCCGGTCGGGCGGCCGGAGTACCTCCGGCAATGCGTGGAGCTGAGTTTGCGGCGTCTCAAACTCGATTGCATCGATCTTTATCAACTGCATCGCATCGATCCGAAAGTGCCTGTCGCCGAAACGCTCGGCGCGCTGAAGGAGCTTCGGAAAGCGGGCAAGATCCGGCACATCGGGTTGTCCGAAGTTTCCGTCAAAGAGATCGAGCAGGCGAAGAAGACGGTCGAGATCGTGAGCGTGCAAAACCTCTACAATCTCGGGAATCGTCAGAGCGAGGCGGTGCTCGATTACTGCACGAAGCATGAGCTCGGGTTTATTCCGTGGTTCCCGCTCGCGGCGGGCGAGATTGCGCGACCCGGCGGCAAGTTGGACAAGGCGGCCAAGGCGCATGGTGTCACGGTTTCGCAGCTCGCGCTCGCGTGGCTTCTGCAAAAGTCGCCGGTCGTGCTGCCGATCCCCGGGACGTCGGATGCGAGTCATCTCAAAGAGAATGTGGGCGCGGCGGGATTGACGCTCACGGAGAGCGAATGGGCGGAGGTCGGCGGCGCGGGCGATAAACGCTGAACTGGCGAAACGATCGAACGGACGCGCTTTGGGAGCGCGGCGGTTCGGCGATGCGCGAGTGATGTTGCCGGACGGTCTGTGGATTCGCGGCGACGTTTCTCCGCGGGCGGGCGGGTTTCCGTCGGCGACAGTTGACGGGCCTTGTTATGGACGGAGGCGTGCGGTTTATTGCGCGACTGCATGTGCGCGCAATTTTCACCGGAAGAAGACGAGTTGTTCGAGAAGACGGGCGCGTCCGTGCTGCGACGATTGCGGAAGACGAAGAATCCGGCGGATCTGTTGTCGGTGCTCGCGGGCGCGCACAAGGAATTCGAGCGCGCGTATGTCTCGGCTCCGGCGGAGGCGAAGGCGGCGGTCGCCTGCCGTGCGGGTTGCGATGCCTGCTGCCACGTGCCGGTGGGTTTGCTCGCGCATGAGGTGCTCATCGTCGCACAGTATGTGCAGGCACACTACGCGGCGGAGGAGCTTGAGGCGTTGGTCGCGCGGGCGGCGGCGCATCGCGCGGTGTTTGCGGGAAAGTCGAATGGGGAAAGAACCGGGCTGAGAACGCCGTGCGTGCTGTTGCGCGAGGGGAATTGCTCAATCTACGAGGCGCGACCTGAAGCCTGCCGCTCGCACCATAGTCACAACGCGGCCGCCTGCCGCACCAATCTTGAACTCGGTCGCGAAGACATCGATGTCTACATCCCCGGCGTGCGTGGACGGATGTTTGCCGTGATGCTGGCGATCGATCAGGCTGTGGCGGAGGCGGGGTTCGATGGGCGCGCGTACGATTTTGGCTCGGCGCTGCATGAGGCGCTCACGAACAGCCTGTGCCTGGTGCGCTGGCTGCAACGCAAGCCGGCGTTTCCG
>CAMLSH010000418.1 GCA_946482625.1 uncultured Opitutaceae bacterium | reverse complement strand
CCAAACCAGACCGATCCGTCGGACGACTCGAACATCGCCCGCCAATCCACGGCGAAGGAGAAGTCGTCGTGAAGATACCGAGTCCACGTCTCGCCATCGAGACGTGCCGTGGCTGCCGCCCCCTCGTGGCTTCCGGCCGCCCAAACATCCCCGCTGCGCGTGCCCAGCAGGGCCACCGGCGTATCCATCAATCCATCCTCGACGCCCTGACTCGTCCATCGGCCCTTCGCATGGAGGACGATGCGGCCGTCGCGGTGAAGAAACCACTGCGCTCCCGTCGGGCTTTCCCACTGGAAGTTGAGATCTTCAAGTGTGAGCCAGCGCCGAGTTTGGTAATCCACACGATGGATTTCCGTATTCGGTCCAGAAAACCAGAACGCGCCGTCCGATGATTGCATGAGGACATTGCGGGTGCTGGGCGAGCGAACCTCCGGTAACTCGTACTTCTTCCACGCTCCCGCGCGATAGGCGAAAAGCGTGAATCTCGCCGCCAGCCAGACCACGCCATCGCGGGTTTGCAGCAGCCGGCCGCCGGCGTCTCCCATATCCAACGGCGGGAGATACAGCGGGAGGTCGATCGTCCGCCAGCGCCCGCCATCGAATACACTGGCCTGGCGCGCGGCGGCATGCACCACCCAGAGCGAACCGTCTTGCAGCGGAAGCAGGGAGGAAATTTCGCCAGCCACCAGCCCATCCGACGCGTTGTAGGCAAGCCAGGTGCCCTGCCCTTCCGTGGACATCCCATCGCCCAAAACCGGCGCCGGCACATGGCAGAGCACGCCGCCCGTGGTAGTCCCGAACCAGATACGGCCTTGGCTGTCGGCGCACACCTCGCTGAAATCGGCCTGCAAGGAGGGTGCTGACTCGCTGCGAAGCCCGGCCATGGCCGTTTCGGACAGGAGTTCGATGGTCACTGAGGGCAGGTTCCCGTCTTGCCGCAGCCGCTCAGCAGTGCCGGGGTCCGTGTAGAGAGTCCACGTAGAGAGGCGACGATGCAGCGCGCCCCAAGCCGTCGCCGCCCATAACTCACCGTCGCGTCCGCTCACGAGCTTGTTGACGGGGATGGTCCGGAGATCGGTAATGCGGCCCAACGAGGTGGAGAGCACCCGGGTCCAGCGGCCGTCAACCAAGTGGCTGATTCCCCACCCACCGGAGACGTATAAACTCCCGTCGCCATGCCGGCAGATGGATGTCACAATGCGCCCCACGGCTTCGTCCGCCGAGTGATTCTCCCATTCGATGCCGTCGTAACTCCACAGGCCGTTGGCCGTGCCAAACCACATCGTTCCATCCGAGCCCTCCGCCATGCACTGCGCGTCCAGCCCGCTCAGATCCGGAAACGTCCGCCAACGCCACTGCTCCATCAGCGGGTCTCCGAAAACGGGCTGATACGATCGCGCCCCGAAGCAACAAACCCCGCTAAACGCCAGAACCGCGAGCAGCGCGGACGAAAGGCGTTTGAGACTATCAACCCTACGCTTCATCAGACGAAGGAAGAAGAGACCGGTTCGAGTTGGGCTGGGGCGGGTCCGGAAATGAAACCGTTTTTTGACCCGGAGTAACGTCGACAAGCTATCACAGTATTCACACGATAGCTAAGAGAGACCTCGGTCTGCCCAATCGGTTAAAACCGCCACTACTCCCAACATAAGAGGAGCTTTCGTAAAGGTCGGAGACTGGATTAAATCCAACCGGACAGTTCCGATGAACCTC
The DNA here is from genome assembly GCA_946482625.1 of uncultured Opitutaceae bacterium. The sequence goes on along the minus strand of CAMLSH010000418.1, from coordinate 1,847 downwards.
TCCCAAGAAGGAGCCGCGCCAGCCGAACCTTGGGTTGCGCTGCGCGCGGCGCCACGTAGGGTTTTCGACGTTCAACAACCGAGTCCCTGACGCCATGAAAACCCTGATCCTTTGTTCCGCGATCGCGCTTTCCCTGACCAGTTCGGCTTTCGCCGATATCCGCAGCTACCACGGCGGATTCAGCATCGGTATCGGCAATCACCAAGGTCATCATCGGCATCACAGCCCTCATCGCGGTCACGGTTATCACCATGGCTTCGGTGGCCACCGCTATAACCACGGCTATCTCGGCCTCGGCTACGGCTCCATTTTCCATCCCGCGTATTTTGGATCCAACTACTCGACGCCGGCCTACGCCATCGAGGAACGCACGGTTGTCGTCCGCGAGCGCGCGCCCAAGCCGCTTCGCGCCTCGACCTACGCCCCGACATGGAAACCCGGTGGCTGGAAAACCCATCCGTGGTACCGCTCCCGCCCAGCAGTTGTGACAACCCCCGACACGCTCAGAGATGCGCGCTCCTCCGCGCAGCTCCAGCAGATCTACGGCGACCAAGCCGCCGCACTGGCCCGCTAACGCGGTGCTCGACTACAAAGGCCACCGCGTTTCGCGCTCGCCGCTCGCGCTTCCACGCAAACCGCGTGGAGGATAAATCGCGAGGCGCCGGCGCCGCAGAAGTTCCAGCGCCCCATGCGTGGAGCCGCACGCACAACGTGGCGTTCAATGGCGCTGCACGGCGGATACATTTCCAAAATCCGCCCCTTGACTCGCGCCGCGCCTGTGCCGTTACCTCTTTGAGTTACATGCGACATATCGCCCAGGCGCTTCGACTTACCTAGACGCACGATCCGAGAAGGCCGTGAAAGGCTGATCTGTGCGTCCACCCGTTGCCTGAGTTCGCCCGCCGCCACCTGCGGCTTGAGGCGTTTTTATCGTTGGTCAGTCCGTTCCTAAGTCGTTAATTCTTTTCCGTTCCGTCCATGCAACCTTCCCCCGTTTCCAAATACCGGCCCTTCCCGCCCGTCGATTTGCCCAATCGCCAATGGCCCAGCCGCACGCTCACGCGCGCCCCGATCTGGTGCAGCGTCGATCTCCGCGATGGCAACCAAGCTCTCGCCCAACCCATGAGCGTCGAGGAGAAACTCGAGTACTTCGACCTGTTGGTGAAAATCGGCTTCAAGGAAATCGAAGTGGGTTTCCCCTCCGCCTCGCAGATCGAATTCGATTTCTGCCGCCGCCTCATCGAGGAAAACCGCATCCCGACCGACGTCTCCATCCAGATCCTCTGCCAGTGTCGCGAAGATTTGATTACGCGTTCGCTCGAAGCCTTGCGCGGCGCGAAGAGCATCGTCTTCCACCTCTACAACTCCACCTCGCCCAAGCAGCGCGAGTACGTCTTCAACGCCTCCCGCGCCGACATCGTGCGCATCGCCACGCATGGCGTTTCCTTCCTCAAGGAAAAAATGCAGCCGCTCGTCGCCGAGGGCACGCACGTGCGCCTGGAGTATTCGCCCGAGAGCTTCACCAGCACCGAGTTGGATTTCGCCTTGGAGATTTGCGAGGCCGTCAGCGACGTCTGGCAGCCTACGCCTGAAAACAAAATCATCCTCAACCTCCCCGCCACCGTCGAATACGGCACGCCCAATGTGCACGCCGACCAGATCGAGTGGATGTGCACGCACCTCACGCGCCGCAGCAGCACGATCGTTTCCCTTCACACGCACAACGACCGAGGCACCGGTGTCGCCGCGACCGAGCTCGCCATGCTGGCCGGAGCCGACCGTGTCGAAGGCACGCTCTTCGGAGTCGGCGAGCGTACGGGAAATCTGGATATCGTCACCACCGCCCT
>CAMLSH010000417.1 GCA_946482625.1 uncultured Opitutaceae bacterium | reverse complement strand
GTGACGTCGAAGTCGGCGATGACGCCGTCTTTCATGGGGCGGATGGCGGTGATGTTGCCGGGCGTGCGGCCGAGCATGCGTTTGGCTTCGTCGCCGACGGCGCGGACTTTGCGGGTGGTGGTGTCGAGGGCGACCACGGAGGGTTCGCGCAGGACGATTCCTTTATCCTTCACGTAGACGAGCGTGTTGGCAGTGCCGAGGTCGATGCCGATGTCGTTGGAGAAGTACCCGAAGAAGTTGGAGGCCATATTGCTGAAGGTGCGGGGAAGAAGCGGCGGTTCCGCCGACGGAAGAGAATGGGTGCGTTTCACTTCTGTCAAAGGGGAAACAGGCCGATTCTCCTCTGAAAACGATGCGACGGACGTGGGCGGAGCGCTTGCGAGCCCGCTGCGTACGACGTGAGGATGTGACGCATGGCTTGACGGATACGGTGGCGATCCGTGCTGTCTGCCACACCCATGGAGCACGGCATCAACTTCATCCAGGACCTCGCGGTGGTGCTGCTCGTGGCGGGTGCGGTCGGGTGGTTGTGCCAGCGGATGAAGCTATCCGTGGTAGTGGGTTATCTGGTGGCAGGCATCGTGGTGGGGCCGTTTACGCCGCCTTTCTCACTCGTGAAGGAGGCGGCGCGCATCGAGACGCTCGCGCAGGTGGGCTTGGTGTTCCTGATGTTTTCGATCGGCTTGAGGCTCAGCGTGCGACGGTTGCGGCGATTGGGATTTCTGTTGCTGGGCGCGGTGTTTGCATCTGCGGCGGTGGTGTATTTTGCCACGCGACTGGGCGGGTTCGCGCTGGGCTGGAGTGGCAAGGAGAGTCTTTTTCTGGCGGCGATGTTGATGGTATCGTCGTCGTCGATCATCGGGAAAATTTTGCAGGAGACGGGCGGCACGCACGAACGCGCGGGGCAGCTGGCGATGGGGGTGACGGTGCTGGAAGACGTGGTGGCGGTGGTGATGCTGACGTTGTTGAACTCGATGGTTCAGTTTGGCGGAGCGAGGCAGGGCGTGGATCTCGGGGAAACGCTCGGGACTTTTGGGGCGTTTGTGGTGCTCGCAGGCATCGGCGGGCTGCTGATCGTGCCGTGGCTGTTGAAGCGGCTCAGCATGTCGGCGGTCGAGGAGTTGCAAACGGTGGTGCTGGCGGGGCTGCTTTTCGGGCTGGCGTTGGTGGCGCAGCGGGCGGGTTACTCGCTGGCACTGGGGGCGTTTTTATTGGGAATGATCGTGGCGGAGACGCCGCATCGCACGCAGGTGGAGCGGACATTCGCGGGCATGCGCGAGGTATTTACGGCGGTGTTTTTCGTCGCGATCGGGATGCAGATCGATCTCCGGCTGATCGGCGAATGGTGGCTGTTGATCGTCGGCGTGGCGGCGTTCACGGTCACGATACGGACGCTGGCGACGACGATCGGGCTGTCGCTGATCGGGACATCGGCGAAGGACTCGGTGCAGGTGGGGCTGACGACAACGCCGATCGGCGAGTTCTCCTTCATCATCGCGCAGCTGGGCGTGGCGGCGAAAGTGGTCCCAGAGCGGTTTTACCCGATGGCGGTCGGGGTCTCGTTGCTCACGACGCTGACGGCGCCGTTGCTCACGAAAAACTCCGAGAAGATCGGCGTATGGGTTTTGTCGCGACGCCCGGGGTGGCTGAGTGCGTGGCAGGGATATTATTACACTTGGCTCGGGCGATTGCGGGCGCGGCAGAAGCGCAACATGCTCTGGCAGCTCAGTAAGAAGAGGCTGATCCAGATCGGCGTTGAGATGTTGCTGGTGACGGGGCTGCTGGTGTTTTCCGAGCCGCTTTTCGAGGTGGTGGAAAAGCGTTTGGGACACGACTGGTTGTTCCCGCACGGACCGACGGTGTTGTTCTGGACGACGATGACGCTGGTGTTGTTGGCACCGCTGGTGGCGATCTGGCGCAACGTATCCGCGCTTTGTTTACTTTACGCGCAGGTGTCGGTGACCGGGCATCCCCAGGGACGGAAGATGGCGCCGGTGGTGGAGTGGGCGTTTCGCTCGGTCGCCGCGGCGGGGCTGGCGCTGTGGATTTTCACGCTGCTGCCGGCAGGCCCGGGGATGCGGTGGTTGCTGTTGGCGAGCTTGCTGCTGGCGGGCGTCGGTGTGCTGCTCTTGCGGCGGAAACTGGTTTACTGGCACAGCGAACTTGAGATGGAACTGCAGGGCGCGCTCGCGGGCAGTGGAAATCTGTCCATGGAAACCAATGCGCCGTGGCTTCATCCTCACCGCGAATGGAAGCTGAGCGTGAGCGATTGCGTGCTGCCCGATTTGGCGGACTGCGCGGGCAAACGGATTTCGGAACTGGGGCTGCGATCTCGGTTTGGCGCGACGGTGGTCGGTATCGACCGCCAGGGGTGCCTGATTCCGCTGCCGGCGCCGGACACGATACTGTACCCGCGCGACAAAGTCCTGCTCATCGGGACCGCGGAACAGATGGCCGCGGGGAAGGCGTTTCTGCAGAACGTGACGGGCGATCCTGCTGGCTCGGAATTCGAGGACGTACGCATGGAATCCATTGTCGTACCGGCGGGCGGTCCGGCGGCCGGGAAAGATTTGAAAACGTTAATCCCGTCTCAGCCCAATCATGTGCAGATCGCCGGTATCCGGCGCGGGGAGACGCGTGTGCTCAACCCGGCTGGCGACGAAGTGATCGGCGAGGGCGACGAGTTGCTTGTCTTGGGCACGCCGGATCAAATCCGCGGCTTTCGCGAGTGGTTGGAGGCGGTGTGAGGAGGGAGTTGCGGTCTGGCGTGTGCGATGAGAAGGCGTTTTCGGGTACGAAAAAAGCGCACCGGTTAAGGTGCGCTTTAAAGGTGATCGAAGATCAGGGCAGGTTAGTTGGAGCCGTGGGTCTTGGTGGTCTCGGGCTTTTTGGCCTCGGAGGAGCCGGCCGGAGGGGTGGTTTTCTCGTCATCGCCATTGGACGCCTTCTTGAACTCCTTGATCGACTGTCCAAGGCCGCGAGCGAGACTCGGAAGCTTGGCGCCACCGAAGAGGAGGAGCAGGATCACGAGGAGGATGATCAATTCCGTGGTGCCTATGCCCATGAAGGCGAGAGGCGCGTTGAGGACTTGGCTGTTCATGATTTTAGCAGGCTATGTCACCTAAAGGGTGAGTAAAGGTGTAAACCCGGATGTCGGAAACGTGAGTTGGTTGGGCGGAAGTTAACGAACGGGAAGGGGAGGCATGGTGCCTTCCGGCTTCTTCATGGAGACCTGCTTCAGCAGGTTCTGTGCATTGTCGATCTGCTCGGCATCGAAAAAGCCGTGCAGCTGACGGATGCGCGTCGGGTGGCGCATCTTGCGGAGCGCTTTGGCTTCGATCTGACGGATGCGCTCGCGGGTGACTTTGAACTGTTTGCCCACTTCTTCCAGCGTGCGGCTGTAGCCGTCGATCAGGCCGAAACGGAGGGAGAGAACGCGGCGTTCGCGGTCGGTGAGGGAGTCGAGGACGTCGATGATCTTTTCGCGCAGGAGCGAGAAAGCGGTCATGTCGTACGGGTTTTCCGCGGACTTGTCCTCGATGAAGTCGCCGAAGCTGGTGTCGTCGCCGTCGCCGA
>CAMLSH010000416.1 GCA_946482625.1 uncultured Opitutaceae bacterium | reverse complement strand
TCCGTCGGCTACATCACCAGCCTCCTCTTCGGCGGCTATCGTCCCGACAACATCGACCAGCTGACCTTCCGGCGGAAAAACATCGCGGGCTTTCACCCAGGCGCTCCCGCCCCATCTCCCGCGCACGCGGACGTTGCCAAATGACTCCCGTGACGCCCACGCCTCCGGCAACCATCACGCTTCGACAGCCGCCCCGTATCAGCTTCGGCGCCGGCTGCGCGACCGAATGCCCCGCCGAGTTCTCCGCCCGCGGCGTCCAACGCATCCTCGTAGTCGTATCCGCCTCCGCCCGACGCATCGCCACTCCCGTGCTCGATGCCCTGCGCGCCCGATCCTTCGATCTCCTCCTGCGCGAAGGCGTCCCACCCGAGCCCGCCGTCAGCGATCTTGAAAAACTTCAAGCCTCGCTCGCCGCCGCCCCGCAAACCTTCGACGCCGTCCTCGGCATCGGCGGCGGCAGCGTCCTCGACGTCGCCAAACTCCTCGCCGCCCTTCACGGCCAGCCCGGCTCCGCCCGCGATTATTTTGGGATGCACCTGATTCCCCCGCGCCGCCTGCCGCTGATCTGCATTCCCACCACCGCCGGCGCCGGCAGCGAAGTCTCCCCCAACGCCATTCTCTACGACGAAGACGCCCGCCTCAAAAAAGCCGTCATCAGCCAATGGCTCGTCCCCGACGCCGCTTTCGTCGATCCGCAGCTCACCGTCACGCTCCCTCCCGCCACCACCGCCGCTACCGGCATCGACGCGCTCTCCCACTGCCTCGAAGCCTACGCGAACCGCGCCGCCCATCCCACCGTCGATCTTTACGCTCTCGAAGGCATCCGCCTCCTCGCCGCAAATCTCGAGCGCGCCGTGCGCAACGGCGCCGACCTCGACGCCCGCTCCGCCTGCTCCCTCGGCAGCCTCTACGGCGGTCTCTGTCTCGGCCCGGTGAATACCGCCGCCGTCCACGCGCTCTCCTACCCGCTCGGCAGCGAATTCCGCCTCGCCCACGGCCTGGCCAACGCCCTGCTCCTTCCGCACGTCGTTCGCTTCAATCTTCCCGCCGCTCCCGCCCGCTACGCCGCCATCGCCCGCGCCCTCGGCGTCTCCGCGCCCGCCGGCGCACCCGACGAAACCGTCGCCCTCCTCGGCGTCGAAAAACTTTTCTCGCTTAACGCAGCCTGCGGCCTGCCCGCGAAACTCTCCGACTGCGGCGTACCCGCCGACGCGATTCCCCGCATGGCCGTGGACGCCCTCAAAATTACCCGCCTTCTCAAAAACAACCCGCGCGAGGTCTCCCTGACCGACGCCGAACAAATCTACCGCGAAGCATTTTGACCATGGTCAAACCCACTAAACACCGCGGCGTGATCGTGCCCATGGCCACGCCCTTTACTTCCACCGGAGCGCTCGACGAGCCCGCCGCCGAACGCCTCGTCGCCCACCTCGCGATCAACGACATCGGCGTCTTCGTCCTCGGCACCACCGGGGAGGGCGCCTCCATCCCGCACGCCGCCCGCGTCCGTCTCATCGAGATCGCCGTCAAGACCTCCGCCGGCCGCGTCCCCGTGTATGCGGGGATTGGCGACAATTGCGTCTCCGAATCCATCGAGTGCGGTCGCGCCTGGCTCAAACTCGGCGCCGACGCCGTCGTCGCACATCTCCCGTCCTACTATCTTCTCAGCCCCGCAGAGATGCAGAGCTGCATCGAGCTCCTCGCCCGCGAGATCAAAGGCGCCTTCGTCCTCTACAACATCCCCCAGACGACCCGCATGTCGATCCCGCTCGACGTCGTCCAGCGCCTCAGCGAGATCCCAAACATCGTCGGCTTTAAAGACTCGGAAAACGTCCCCGGCCGCCTCGAAAAAACCGCCGAGCTCTTCGCTAAACGCCCCGACTTCTCCATCTTCATGGGCGCCTCCATTCTCTCCGCCCAAGCCCTCCGCGCCGGCTTCGACGGTCTCGTCCCCAGCTCCGGCAACATCGCGCCCGCCCTCTGGCGAGACCTTTACAACGCCTCCCTCGAAAACCGTTGGGAAAACGCAGAGGAACTCCAACGCCGCCTCGATTCCATCGCCCGCGTCTTTCAACGCGACCGCTCCCTCGGTCAGTCGCTCGCCGCTCTCAAGGTCTGCCTCGAGTCCCTCGGCCTCTGCGGTCCCGCTGTCCTTCCGCCGCTCCTCCCGCTCGATGAATCCTCCTGTGCCGCCGTCCGCAGCGAACTCGCTGCGCTCGACCTGATCCCCGTCTCCACGCGATGACCGCCACGCCCATCGTCGTTCTCGCCGACGATCTCACCGGCGCCGCTGAGATCTGCGCCATCGGTCGCGCCCACGGCCTCACCGCCGTCGTCGCCCTCTCCACCGAATCGCTCCCGCGCGACGTCAGTCTCCTTGTCTTCGATACCGACTCGCGCCTCAACCCGCCCGACGAAGCCGCCCGCAAGGTCCGCCATATCATCGAGCATCTTCCTGCCGGCTGGAATCAGCGCGTATTCAAAAAAACCGACTCCGTCCTCCGCGGTCCTGTCGTCGCCGAACTCGAAGCCGCCGCCACCGCGCTCGGCACCGATAAAATCCTCCTCGCGCCCGCCAATCCTTCGCTCGGCCGAAAGATCCTCGGTTCGCTCTACTCTATAAACGACGTCCCGCTCCACCAGACCGCCTTCGCGCGCGACCCACACCACCCCGCCCACTCCGCCCACATCGCCGCCCTTCTCGGCCCGACCACCACACTCCCGCTCGTCCTCGCCCGCCCCGGCATGACGCTTCCGTCGCTCGGCCTCATTGTCGCCGAAGCCGCCTCTCCCGCCGAAGTCGCCCACTGGGCTTCGCTCCTCCAGCCCGGCACACTCCCCGCCGGCGGCGCCGATTTTTTCCAAGCCTATCTCGCCAGCCTCGGTCTCCAGGAAAAACCTACGGCTGCATTCAACACTCCCGCCACCGCCGGCCCCAGCCTCATCATCTCCGGCACCACCAGCACCACCGGCGAAAGCCTCCGCAAAACCGCCCGCGATTCCGGCCTGCCCGTTTTCCCTATCCCGCCCGCGCTCCTCGATGCCGGCGAATCTTTCGAGACCATTATCAAGATGTGGGCTGATCACATTCGCCGCGCGCTCGTCACTCACGGCATCGCCATCGCAGTCGTCGATCAGCCCCTCAGCGACTCCCCGCAAATCTCCTCGGCCATCCGCCGCGCGTTCGCCCGCCTGGCCACGCTCCTCGACCAACACCGCGCCTTTCACCACCTCCTGGTCGATGGTGGCGCCACCGCCGCCGCCGTCACCCGCTCGCTCGCGTGGCACCAGCTCTCCACCGCCGCCGTCTGGGCCCCGGGCGTCGTTTCCCTCCAACCGCTCGCCGCGCCCGACGTGCTACTCACGCTCAAACCCGGCAGTTACGCGTGGCCCGCCCCGCTCTGGGAAAAACTCCTCCCGCGCTCCACGCCCTCCTCGTAGCCGCGTCACTTAAGACGCGGACGCCAGACGCCAAAACTTCCACGCCATCGCCCTCTCCCGACTCCCAATGTCGACCGCCGAAACTCTCCCGATCCTCGCCATCACCCTCGGCGATCCCGCCGGCACCGGCCCCGAAA
>CAMLSH010000415.1 GCA_946482625.1 uncultured Opitutaceae bacterium | reverse complement strand
ACACGCCAGGGCAGGTCGCGGGCGGCGGCGTCGTACCAGGAGAGGAGCTGGGCGCGGAGGGTCTCGGAATGCACGCGCCCGCCTACCATCCCTCTCGCCCGCGCGGTAGAAGGAGGCGATGGCCCGCCAGCTCCGTCACATACCCCTCGGCGTTCACGCTGAACGAGCGGATGTCGTCGAAGCGGATCCATTTCTCCGGGAACTGGAGGAACATCGTGTCCTTCATCTCCACGAGCTGGCGCAGCGCCTCCAGTTCCTTCGCCTGCTCCTGCTGCTGTACTTCGACCGCGACTAACTGCTTCATCTGATCGCTGTTTTTCTGCTCCGCTTCGCGAAGCTGGTTTTGTAGGCGCGCACTGATCGACTTCTCCGTCGCCAGTGCCTCCTGTGCTTGAGCGAGCTGCTGCGTCAGCAGTTCGATTTCTTTCTTGTTCGAGCCGAACATAATTTTCCTTGGGTTTAGTTGATGTTTGGGCCCGGAGGTCGCGGACATCGCGGTCGGGCCCAACTAATGATAGCAGGCGATGACGCCCCGTCCTTTTTCGGGTCATCGCCACTTTGCGCGCTCCCTGATGAGCCCCGGCTTCTCGCTCGATTCCCCGGTCGGCGTAGCTGCGATGATCCCATGACGGCACCTCGGCGGATCGCCCGATACCTTGGAGGCATTCGCCGACCAGTTCGCTGCTCCGCGCCCGCAACCAATTCACCTCCTGCGCGCCGGTCTTCCTTTCATCCAAGACGCGAGTCTTGGAGGAAAGTGCGCCGTCCTTCATCTGCCGGGTCGCAAACACCAGATGCGCGTGATCGTTGCGTTGGTCCCCCTTTTCGCTGGGGCCATGCAACGCCACCACGACCGGCACGCCCCAGCGTTTTGCGATCACCTCCGCGTGAGCCTGCGCCAGCTGCCAGCGCATTTTCTGAGGGAGTCCGCACGGCAGGGCCACGACGACTTCGCGGCAGACCGTCGAGTTCTGGCGCGTCTCCGCCTCGTCCATCAGCCGCGCCAGATCGCCGGGCTTTCCGGCAAAGTTCACGCAGCCGACCTGGAGCACGCCCCGGCGGCGGCGGTAATTGTGGACCTTGCCCTGCCACGGATCGCGGAGCCGGGCGGCCGTGATGTACGCAATCGCGGCCGCTGCGCTGTGACCACGGCTGCGGGAGTGCGCCGTGAGGTTGAGATGGAACAGGGTTTGCATGCCTTATGGTAGCGGTCGAGGCCGCCCCGCGCCGCCCGCGCAGGGCCGCACGCAAACTCCGAGCGAAGCCGAGGAGTTTGCATAAGTGCGCCCTTACTTAATCGCTGGCCGGCTCGCCCGGCCAAGGCATCGGCCCCGACCGATGCCGGCGACTAAGTACGAGCGATGCCGCACTCCCTCAGTTTCATCCAACGGATGGGGGAGTTAACCGCGCAGGGACGGGCGGACATCACCTGCTATCATGATCTGTTATGTCTACGTCATTCGATTCCACCCATCCCGAGGCCTCGCGCCTCTCCCGCCGGGAGTTTCTTCTGGCCAAACGCGCTCTCCTGGAGCGCCAGCTCAAAGCGGCCACCGCCAAGGAGCACGCCGCCCAACGCAAGGAGGAGGCACGCGCCAAGTTCCTCCTCGGCGCGGCCGTGCTCAGCGTGGCCGAAGCGGACCCGCAACTGGTCCACCGGCTCTCGCAGGCGCTTTCCGACAAAGACCGCTCTGTCATCGAGCGCGTTCTCGCCCGGCGGCGTCCCGCTCCGGCCACAAGTCCGCACACCTAAGCGGCGGACGTTTTCCTTTTTGCGTTGGTGGCTGCGCGGAGATTTTCACGCCCTGCCTGTCAGGGCGAGCCGCGCGGACACCGCGAGCGCCGGGCCATGCGGACCCGGCCGAGCGCGACTAAGTGGATACGCAGAAGCGCGAGCCGCAGGCCGACCAACGGGAGCGGGCCCGCCGACCCGCCACGCGGCCGGAGCGCAAGCGCACGGCCTTCTGACGTGGCGGTTGAGGCGCGCCCGGCAGCCTGCCGGGCGCAGCGGAGGGCCGGGAGTTTTTCCGGCGGTCGCCACGACACGAGCAACGCGAACGCGGGCGACGGCGCGGATGTTATCGGAGCGCCGTTTCGTGCGGGCCATGCACCGCACACACCGCCGCCCGGCCCGACCGCTACCTACCGGACGGAGCGCAAGCGGAGGAGGAAGCAGGGCGCGTGACAGCTCGGAGGAGTCCGCGACGGAGAGCTGGCGCGTGACGTGCCGCTTGGATCATTGAAGACGTTGCGCGGATCATGGATATTCGAGTTTGATGGCGCCGCTCGTGCCCATGGTTTCATTTATGGTTCATCAATCCTTCTAAGCGTCTCAAAACCCCCAATCCGAGGAGCGGCACACACGGGAACTTTTGACGTTTCCAGTTTTTCATTACGATGGAATGGATCACTGCGGTAATAGTTAACTGCTACGCTCCAATACAAATAAACGTTCTGCTTTTTTCTTAGTTCGGCCGCCGCCGGAAAAAATTCTTCGATCGGAATAAATCGAATCAACTCTTGATTGGGCCGAAGCTCCAGCGAAACACCCTCTGGAATCTCATAAGCTATAAGAGCCGATCGCCAGTAGGCAGGATCTGGCTGCTTCCTTCCATCGACAGAAAAAAACACCGTTATGTTGTTAGGACTGGCCCATGGGGCCTCGTCAGCCCTGAGGTAGAGCGTTGCATTACTCTTGCTCTTTATCCGTAGAAAAAGGCCATCCGTGCCGTTTTCCGATCCAAGAGATGCGCTACAGATAATCTCGGAATCCTCACTACGTCCGCCAAAAGCGGACATTGTTGCCGATAAAAATACCCAGCCGCTTATCAAAATAGCTCTCATCAAATTCATAATTACCACCTTTTGTTTTTAAGACTGTCCTCCGCATCAGCAATGCGTGCGTTCAAATACAATAAAGTATCCCTAGAGAGCGATTGGTCATTAAATTTACCTGAGTCGTAAATGCCGTTCAGATATTTAAGTTCAGCTGTGTAAGCAGTAGTTTCACTTAGGTCCTTAACTTCGCCCGGGGTTGACGCCAGCCACCACCCCGGATGGCTATTGAAAACAGCCGGGTTTCGTTCCAAGGCGAATTTTACGTGAGCTTTTTCATGGACGTCCACCCCACTCAGGATGATCGCATATGCTGTTGGGTCTCGTCTGAAAATCGCCGGTATTCTATTCTTATCGATTTGGACAGTGTAAGTTCCGTCTCCATTGCTGGTCACTCCTCCCTGCGGCCCAGTCGTAATCCGGTTTTTTACCAAACCTACACCATTAACAGCCTGCGTCCTAACGTCCTCAGGTCTCGTTGGGCGACTGCGCCCGTCTGATGCTACGTCAACTAACCCCGGTGCGCTGTTTGGGGCCGCCGAGCCGCCACCACCCGTCGAGGCGTAGTGCGGCCCGCCGCCCGGAATTCCCGCAAAGCCGCCGCCCAAAGAGGAGCTTCCGCCTCTGGCAAGAACCCCCTTGATCGCTCCGACATTCCCCCGAGCCAGATTGTTGGCGGCATTTGCGAGCGTGCCGTTGGTGATCCAGTCCAGGCCGTTTGCGATGACCGCAGCTTTTTCAGCAGCGC
>CAMLSH010000414.1 GCA_946482625.1 uncultured Opitutaceae bacterium | reverse complement strand
CCGAGCGCGTCGACGCAGATCCCGCTGTCATCCGCCAGCACCCATAGCGCGGCATCCTTAAAATCGGGTGACGCCTCCGCCATCAGCTTCGCGCGCAACGCCGCCGCCTTCTTCCGCGCGTTCCCCACAAACGTCCCCGTATCCTCCACGACCTCGGGCATCCCGCCCACCGCCTTCGCGGAAATAAACTCCACCGCCACGCCGCCTTCTGCCCGCGCGCGATCCGCGATCGCCTGAAATTCCTGCACCTTGTGCGCATTCCCCGACGCTAGATAGATTTTCATCTTAAAAACTATTCCGCGCTTCCGCTCTTTTGAACGCCTTTGGCATCCCACCTTCTGCCTTCGGAGTCCATCCCTTCACCCCCGCGCCCCCGCTTCATCCACCTGCATCTTCGCCGGATAAACCACCCGCCCGCGCATGAGCTGGTCATCCCCAAACGTCTCATGCCGCACATCCGCCAGTCGCACCGCCTGCTCCAGCTTCTCGGTCCTCAACCCCGAAAACCCCGCCTTCGCCCGCTCGTCGCCAAGCAACACCGGCGCGCGATACATAAAATAATAATCCACCTGCCGCTCCTGCAGAAATTCGCTCACCAACTGCGCCCCGCCCTCGAGATACACACCCGTGATTTTTTCCTCCACGCACTTCCTCCGAAACTCCGCGAGCGGCACCCGCTGCGTAGCCGACGGCAGACACCATACCTGCACACCCTGATCGCGCAGCTTCCGCACGTATCCAAGTCCTCCATGCGTCGTCGTCACCACTATCGTCCGCTCGCGGAAGCCATCCGTATAAACCTGCGGCAGATTCCGCTCATCGACCGACCTCAGTAACCCGTCGAAAACGAACCGCCACGGGCACCATTCTTCCGCGCCCGCCACCCGCGCCGTCAGCTTCGGATTATCCTTCATCAGCGTTCCTGCCCCCACCGCGATCGCCGGGAAAAGCCTTCGCCACCGCATCACGTCCGCCCGCGCCAATTCACCCGTGATCCACTTCGACTCGCCCGTCCGCGTCGCGACTTTCCCATCCAGCGTCACAGCCGACTTCGCCGCGATCAACGGCGTGCGCTGCGCGATCCAGTGATTAAAAATCAAGTTCAGATCCGCGCACTCGCCCGCCAGCACGCCGCTCGTCACCTCCACGCCGGATTCCCGCAACACCGCAAATCCACGCCCCGCGTGCTCGACAAACGGATCCGTCGCTCCGACGACCACCCGCGTGATCCCCGCGGCTTTGATCGCATCGCAACACGCCCCCGTCCGTCCATGCGTCGAGCAAGGCTCCAGTGTCACATACAACGTCGCCCGCGGCTTCGGTCGCCGCCCCAACTTCGCCAACGCCACCCGCTCCGCGTGAGGCCCGCCATCTTGCGCATGAAAACCCTCTGCGACGATCTCGCCATCCTCGACGATCACCGCTCCCACCATCGGATTGGGATGCGTCTGTCCCCACGCCGACCTCGCCAACTCCAAAGCCCGCCGCATGAACTTCTCATCAGGCGGAACGCGCACTCCGAGCGCGTTGTTCGATAGCGTTGGGAGCGCCAGCGGCCCGTCGGCCCGGCTCGATTCCCCGCCACTTGAGCGTTCAGCGTTAGACGTTGAACATTGAGCGTTCCCCTCCGCCTCACCCGCATTGGACGTCGGCCGTTGGCTGTTGGGCGTTGGATCTTGGTTATCGGACATCGGCTGTTCGCCACTCCGTTCATTCGCACTCATGGCCGCACGTACGGATTACCAGCCTTTTCCTTTGCCACGGTCGTCGTCGATCCATGGCCCGGATACAGCACCGTCGCTTCCGGCAGCGTGTAAATCTGCTCGCGGATCGATTTCTCCAGCAGCGGAAAACTCCCGCCTTCAAAATCCGTCCGCCCCACGCTCCCGGCGAAAATCGCGTCGCCCACGAACGCCACGCCTTCTTGCGGGAAATAGAACAACACGTTCCCCGGACAATGCCCCGGCACATGCCTCACCTCCACCTCCGTCCCCAAGACCGAGCGCTTTTCTCCTACGACGAACCATCCGTCCGGCTTCACCATCTTGAGCCCCAACGAAAATCCCATGCGCGCCTCCACCACCTCCGGCTGCTCCATCATCTCGCGATCCGCTTCATGTGCAAAAACCTTCACTCCCGTAGCGGCCACGATCTCCTCCACACCCTGGATATGATCGAAATGCCCGTGGGTCAGCCACAACCCCGTCAACCGGCATTTCTCCTTCTCCAAAATCCTCGCGAGTGTTCCCCACGCAGCCTGCGGCGCATCGATCAACAACGCCTCCCCGCGCGCTGGCTCCGTGAGCAAGTACGCATTCGTCTGCACCATTCCAGCAGTCACCACATGGATCTTCATTCGCCCGCCCAATCCAAAGCCTTTCCCCCGCCGCGCAACGCCAAACAATAACGCAGCGCGCGTTGAATAGCGGATAGCGCGCCCGCTCGGAATCGCCCTCATTCGCTTTCGCCCCTCGCCTCCGTGCGCGGTGCTCCTTCGGTCTAGCCTAGTGCAGCGCCTTGCTTTGAAGCTCTCGTTCCAACTCCGAGAAATTTCCTTTTTCGGCCGCGTGCACGAAGCCCTCGGTCACGCTCTTCAATTCCTCCCAGCGCGCCCGGATGTTCCTCGCCTCCTCCTTCGTGACTTTCTGGTCGGACGCTGCGAGGGCGATCACCTGCAGCATATCGGCAAACTCCTGGACGATGTCGTTGGTCGCCGGAATCAACGAATAGGGATGCGGCTTGGCGTCGGGATTCGTGATGAAAAAACCGCCTGCGCGCTCGCAGACCCATTGAGCGACGCGGTTGTCCTTCGTCGTTCGCAGAAGCTGTTCGATGCGATCAAGGGGGTTATTAGCTCCGCTGCCGCTATCGTCGGCGGGAGGCTCGGCCCATTTATAGATCAATGAGAGCGAGAGCCCCATATCAGCGGCGATCTGTTTCGCGCTCGTTTTCTTCAGCACCTCTTTAAGCAGCTCGTGCGATTGCATGCGCTCGGACGCTGGGCGTCGCATTAGTTGAACGCAATCCTCCATCAGCAGGTTTACCGTTCTACACGAGTTCCCTTTTTTAAGCGTGCTTACCCGAGGACCGTTGTGGCAATTTTTTGCCCAGCCATGAACATTCACGAGTACCAGGCCAAAGCACTTTTCGAGAAGTTCGGCATCGCTGTCCCCAAAGGCGTGCCGGCCAAATCAGCGGCGGAGTTTGACTCCGCCCTCGCCCAACTTCCGGAGGGACCAACGATGGTGAAATCGCAAATCCACGCCGGCGGCCGCGGCAAAGGTACGTTCACCGACGGCTACAAGGGCGGCGTAAAGTTCAACAAGACCAAGGCCGACGCCAAAGAAGTCGCCGGCAAGATGATCAACAACACCCTCGTCACGGTCCAAACCGGCCCCGCTGGCCGCAAGGTCCAGACGGTCTACTTCACCGTCGCGAGCGACATCAAAAAAGAATACTACCTCGCCATCCTCCTCGACCGCGCCACTTCGAAGCCTGTCATCGTCGCCTCGACTGAAGGCGGCGTCGAAATCGAGAAAGTCGCCCACGACACTCCCGAGAAGATCACCAAGGTCCTCATCGA
>CAMLSH010000413.1 GCA_946482625.1 uncultured Opitutaceae bacterium | reverse complement strand
TCCGGATCGCATTCACGCAGATCATCGCGAACAAGCTGCGCTCGGCGCTGACGGCGCTTGGCGTCATCATCGGCATCGTGTCAGTGACGCTGATGGGCACGGCGATTCTGGGCATCGATGCCAGCGTGGAGAAGAGCTTCGCGGGTTTTGGTGACGACGTGCTCTACGTCGGTAAATGGCCGTGGCGCGGGGTGCAGGATTGGTGGAATTATCGGAATCGTCCGATGATCAAAACCGAGTACGCGGAGCGGATAAACGAGTGGGCGGCGGATCATCCGAGCGGCTTGATCAAGCTCGCCGTGCCGGCGACGAACCGGGGGACGAACATCGTTCGCGGTGATCTGAAACTGACGAATATTTTCACGCTCGGGGTCGGCCATAATCTGCCGCGCATTTCGAAGGTGGACATGACCGACGGCCGCTTTTTCAGCGAGTTCGAGGCGCATGTGGCGCAGAATGTCGTCGTGATCGGCTACGACGTGGCGGACGCACTTTTCCCGGGGCAATCGCCGCTGGGGGAAACGCTGCGGCTCGGCGGGCAGCAGTTCACGGTGATCGGCGTGATCGCGCGGCAGGGGAAATTTCTCGGGATGTTCAGCATGGACTCGATGGTGGCCATTCCGATCAACACGTTTCGCCGGTACTATTCGGTGAGGGGCAATTCGACGGAGATTCGCGTGCAGGTCGACGGAACGCGCATGGAGGAATCGCGCGAAGAGCTGCGGGGGTTGATGCGGCGTATCCGGCAGCTGGATCCGGAGGAAAAGGACGATTTCGAGCTGAACGAGCAGCGCGTCATCCGCGAGCAGATTGACCCGATCAAGAACGGCATCGCGATCGGCGGACTGATGATCACAGGCCTCTCGCTCTTCGTCGGCGCGATCAACATCATGAACATCACCTACGTGAGCGTGAAAGAGCGCACGAAGGAGATCGGCACGCGCAAGGCGCTGGGTGCGCGGCGGCGGACGATCCTCCTGCAATTCCTGATCGAAGCGGTGAGCATCTGTCTGGTCGGCGGTGCGATCGGCCTGCTGGGAGCGGGATCCATCTCTGCGCTGGTAACGGTGGCCGTGCCGGATTTCCCCATCGTGTTTTCGCCGGTGCTGGTGGTGATCGGCTTTGTCGGCTCGGTGGTGATCGGCGTTTTGGCGGGCATCGCGCCCGCGTGGTCGGCGAGCAAACTGGATCCTGTGGTGGCGTTGCGCTACGAATGATCATCTTCGAAATACTCCGTCTCGCGTTCTCCTCGCTCTGGGCCAACAAGCTCCGGTCGTCGCTGACGATTTTCGGCATGTCGATCGGCGTGTTCTCGATCATCGGTGTTATGACCTTTATCGCCGGCGCGAAGGCGCAGCTCGATTCAGGGCTGAGCCGGTTGGGGGCGAACAGTTTTCAAATTCAAAGATTTCCAGCGATTAACTTCAGCAATCCGTGGCTGCGGTACGGAAATCGCCCGGAGATCAAGTTACCCGCGGCCCAGCGCTTTCGTGAGATGATGGGCGACTCGGCGAAGGTGAATTTGCAGATACGCCGCGGCGGGATCATCGCGAGTTACATGGACCGGCGCACGACGCCTAATATGCGGTTGGTCGGGACCGACGATAATTTCATGTCGTCCTCCAATTTCGAAATCGCGCGCGGCCGGAATCTCGATCCCGAGGACGTGGCTCTGGGAAGGTCGGTGTGCATTCTCGGAGAAGAAGTGGTGAAGAAACTTTTTCCTGACATCGACCCCTTGGGGCAGGTGGTGCGGGCAGGTGGGCAGATCTACACGGTGGTCGGAACGGTGGCGCCGAAGGGGACGTCGTTTGGCGAGAGTCAGGATGATTTCATCGCGATTCCGATCACGCGCTGGCTGGCGGCGATGGGCGGTGCGTGGCGCTCCATTTCGATCAACGTGCAGGCGCCGTCGCAGGAGCTTTTGCCCGCGGTGCAAGACAAGGCTGTGGGTGTGATGCGGCAGGTGCGCGGGTTGGAGCCGGAGGACGACAACAATTTCGATGTCTTCACGAACGACTCGTTGATCGCGACGTTTCAAAATGTAACCAACATGGTCGCGATCGGCTCGTTTGGGATAAGCGCGATCGCGCTGCTCGCGGCGGGCGTTGGCGTGATGAACATCATGCTGGTGAGCGTGACGGAGCGCACGAAGGAGATCGGTGTCCGCAAAAGCATCGGCGCGCGGAAGAAGAACATCCTCATGCAGTTTTTGATCGAAGCGGTGGTGCTCGCATTGATCGGCGGATTCGTCGGTGTGGCTGGAGGTGTCGTGGCGGGCAACGTGGTGGCCTCGTTCATGAACATCGATGTGCTTTTCCCATGGGGCTGGGCGGCGGGCGGCATGGCGGTCTGCGGCGGCATCGGCGTGATTTTTGGCCTCTATCCGGCGTGGAAAGCCGCGTCCCTCGACCCTATCGAGGCGCTCCGCCACGAGTGAGTGTAGGGGAACATCCGATGCGGGCGGCGTACTAGGGGCGAACGTGGGAGACGCGCCGTCCGCGGATGCGCGCCAGCTCTTGCAGATTGCAAGAAGCGTCCGGGAGATTGCGCCTCATTCTGCAAGGAATGCCGTTGTAAGGAATAAGTTTGGAAAACTTATCCTGTTATCAGCCAAAGGGTTTTTGGCGTTTAGGGACGGTTGGCATGGGGAAGGGTAATAGGAGGGCCGTAACCCGCTTCCTATAACCACACGGAACTCTGAATTATGACTCACACTTCTACGCTTTCCGCCCCGAGCCATTCCGACAGTTCCTCCGCCGCGACCGCCGACACCCCGACCGATTCGGCCCGCGAGGCAGCCTACGACGTGACGCTGATCCAGCGTTTCCACAGCGGTGACGACACCGCCTTTGTCGAAATCATGCAGCGTTATCACGGGCGCATTTTCGGCCTTGCGAACAATCTGCTCCGCAACTCCGCCGATGCTGAAGAGATCACGCAGGACACCTTTATCCGTGCCCATCGCGGTCTCGCCAATTTCCGCGGCGATTCGTCACTGGCGACCTGGCTCTACCGCATCGCGCTGAATCTCTCGCGCAACCGCTATTGGTATTTCTTCCGCCGCCGTCGTCAGGATTCGATCTCGCTCGAGCGCAGTCTCACCGATGAGTCCGACGCGACCTTCGCCGATCTCATCGCGGCCGACTCGCAGAATCCCGTGCAGGAAACCGTCACGCAGGAGTTCACCGATCTCATCGCCGTGTGCATGGAGCGCCTCGACGCGCGTCACCGCGAAATCCTGACGATGCGCAACGTGCTCAACCAGCCGTACGAGGAAATCGCCCGCGCGCTTGGCATCAATGTCGGCACGGTCAAGAGCCGCATCGCCCGCGCCCGCGAGAATCTTCGCAAGCTCCTTTCCGAGGCCGCGCCAGAGTTCACCGCCGAGACAGAGGCGTCTCAGTTTTTTGAGAACGCGCGCACCGTCCACGGCTGCCACGCGATCGCGTACGCCTGAGTTTTCGTTCGTAATAACAACACATAGCCATGGTGAAGCCGGTTCCCGCGTGGGGGCCGGCTTCTTGCTATTGAAGGTGACTGACGCACGGGAGGGCGCTTGCTGGTCCGAGGTGGAACGTGCGCTC
>CAMLSH010000412.1 GCA_946482625.1 uncultured Opitutaceae bacterium | reverse complement strand
AGAGGGAGAGGAAGTGCGGACAGGGGGATTTTTCATGGGAGAGAACGGGGGATTTGCGGCGAGGTTACCCGGGTGAACATTAGGCGAAGATTACAGGCGGATCGGGGCGGGGCGGAGGAGCGACGCGGAGGGTTTCGGACGTGGGGCGGCCACGCTTCGGAAAGCGCGGCTACGAGGAGGCGCGGTTAAGGAGAGGGTGGTCAATCGGGGACGTGGCGGGAATTTCGTGGAAACGGAACGGGTGTTCGCTACGGTGCGGCGCTTTTCGTTTTCCCGCTTACCCCGACTATGAATTCCGTTTCGTCTTTTCGCTGGCTGCGCCTGCTTGGCTGGAGCGCAGTCGTGAGCATCGGTGTGTGCTCGTTGGCGACGCTCGCGTGGTCGCGTGGGGAGCCGGTCAATGCGTTGTGGGTCGTGATCGCGTCAGTGTGCGTGTTTGCGGTGGCGTACCGGTTTCACAGCGCGTGGTTGATGGCGAAGGTGCTCACGCTCGATGAGCTGAGGGCGACGCCGGCGGTGGTGAAGGAGGATGGGCGGGACTTCGTGAAGACAAACCGCTGGGTCGTATTTGGGCATCATTTCGCGGCGATCGCGGGGCCGGGGCCGCTGGTCGGGCCGGTATTGGCAGCACAATTTGGATACCTGCCGGGGCTGCTGTGGATCTTGATCGGCGCGACGTTGGGCGGGGCGGTGCATGACGCGGTGATTTTGTTTTGTTCGACGCGGCGCGGAGGGAAATCGCTGGGGCAGATGATCCGCGACGAGATCGGGCCGTTTGCGGGCGTGCTGGCGCTGGTGAGCATCGTCGCGATCATGATCATCCTGATCGCGGTGCTGGGGCTCGTGGTGGTGAAGGCGCTCGCGGAGAGTCCGTGGGGGCTGTTCACGATCGCAGCGACGATGCCGATCGCGGTGATCATGGGTTGCGCGCTGCGCTATTGGATGCCGGGGCGCGTGGGAATTGTGAGCGTATTTGGTTTTGCGGGACTGATGCTGGCGGTGTGGGGCGGGCAATTTCTCCACGGCACGGCGCTGGAGGCGAAACTCACGTTGAGCGGGACGGAGCTGGCGTGGTGGATTATCGGGTACGGACTGCTGGCGTCAGTGCTGCCGGTGTGGCTGCTGCTGGCGCCGCGGGATTATCTGAGCACGTTTTTGAAGATCGGCGCGGTGGCGGTGCTCGGTGTGGCGATCGTGATTCTCGCGCCGACGTTGAAGATGCCGGCGATCACGAGCTTCATCGACGGGAGCGGGCCGGTGGTGGCGGGGCCGGTGTTTCCGTTTTGTTTTATCACGATCGCGTGCGCGGCGGTGTCGGGGTTTCACGCGCTGATTTCGTCGGGGACGACGCCGAAGCTCATCACGCGAGAGAGCGACATCCGCATCATCGGTTACGGCGCCATGGTGACGGAGATGTTGGTGGGCGTGATGGCGCTGATCGCGGCGTGCGCGATGCAGCCGGGGGAATATTTCGCGATCAATCTTAAGGGCGCGTCCGATGCGGCGGTCGTCGCGAAGGTGACGGCGCTCGGTTATCCGGTTACCGAGGCGGAGATGGCGGCGCTGGCCACGAGCGTGGGCGAGAAAACCATGATCGGGCGCACGGGCGGGGCGCCGACGTTTGCGGTGGGCATGGCGCAGATGTTTGCGGGCGTGATGGGGAAACACCTGCTGCCGCTGTGGTATCACTTCGCGATCATGTTCGAGGCGTTGTTCATCCTAACGACGATCGATGCGGGCACGCGCGTAGGGAGATTTCTTGTACAGGATTTGCTCGGGCTCGCGTGGAAGCCGCTGGGGCGGACGGATTCGGCGATGGGGAACTGGGTCGCGAGCGCGGCGTTTGTGACGGCGTGGGGGTGGTTTCTTTATCAGGGCGTGATCGATCCGCTGGGCGGGATCAACTCGCTGTGGCCGATCTTCGGCGTGGCGAATCAGCTGCTCGCGGTGCTGGCGCTCGCGCTCGGGACGACGGTGCTGATCAAGATGGGGCGCACGCGCTATCTGTGGGTGACATTGCTGCCGTTTGCGTGGTTGCTGACGGTGACGATGACAGCTGGGTGGATGAAGATTTTCAGCGCGGACCCGCGTGTCGGTTTCCTGAGCGCGGCGGAAGGATTGAAGAAACAACTCGCAGGTGGCGGCAGCGAAGCGGAGCTGGCGCGCTGGGAGCATCTGTTGACGAACAACTATGTGAACACGGCGGTGACCGGAGCATTTCTGGTGCTGGTGCTGCTCGTGGTGATCGTGAGCATGCGTGAATGGTGGCGGCTGCTCAGTGGGCGGCGGATCTCGGCGATGAGGGAGGAGCCGTATGTGACGGTGAGCGCGGCGGAAGCGAAGGGGTGAGGAAGAAGTAGCGAGTAGGACGGAGGGCGGTCACGCCGGGGCGTCGGCGAGGGCGGGTTTGGGGGCGTGATCGGGCTCCAGTGGGTACAGGAGCAGGAAACACGCGCCGCCGATTGGGTCGTTGCGGGCGATGAGTTCGCCGCCGGTTTTCACGACTTGGTCGCGCGTGATATAGAGGCCGAGGCCGAAGCCGTCTTCCTTGGTGGAGACGAAAGGGCGGAAGAGTTTTTCCAGGATGACCGGCGAAATGCCCGGGCCGGTGTCACGAATGGCGATCTCGCATTTTTCGCCCACCAGCGTGGTGCCGACAAAGAGGATACGCGGGCCGCTGCGCAGGCTGGACATGGCCTGGATGGCGTTGAGCGTGAGGTTGAGCAGCGCCTGCTTGAGCACCTGCGGATCGCCGCGCAGGGCGGGGTCTCGGGCGGCGAAGTCGGTGACGACCTGCACGCGGCAGGCGGCGGCCTTGGGCTGCACCAGCGTCAGCACTTCTTTGATCAGTGCCGAGGGATTGAATACGCGGACGTGGTAGCTCTCGGTGCGGCCGAGGCGGAGAAATTCCGAGAGCGTGGCTTCGACGCGGGCGAGCTCGTCGGGGATGACGTTGAAATATTGTTCGCGGAAGGCGGGGTCCTCATAGCGCGTGGGCAGCATCTTGAAGAAGAGGCGGAGCGCGGCGAGGGGCTGTTTGATCTCGTGGACGACACTGGCGCTGATGAGACCGAGAGCCATCATCTGGCCGGCGTGTTGCGCCTGTGTGCTGGCTTCGATGGTGGTGAGCGCGATGGCGGCGGACTCGACCATGAGGCTGAGGCACTCGAGCTCGTAGAAGGTGTACGCGGGCGCGTTTTGGCGGCGACCGAGGGCGACGACGATGTTCAAGTGCTGCTCGGAGCGCGGGCCGAGCATGAGGAGGGAGACCGGGCGTTCGTCGATCCACTTCAGCGCGTCGCGGTCGTAGGGCGCGAGCGGGGCGAGGTCCATGGTGTCGCGCGCGAGCCAGCCGGAGCGGTTGATGCGCTGCCACACGAGGCCGCGATTGGGGAGGCGGTAGGCGCCGCGTTGATACACACTGCGGCCGGTTTCGGTGAGGATAAGCGCGTCGGTGGTGTTGGTGTATTCGGCGATGATGCGTTCCAGCCGGAGGATGGCTTTTTCCTGGGTGAGCGCGGAGCGGGCGACCTCCTGGACCTCGCGCTGGAAGCCAGCGATGGAGCGGTAGAGGAGGGCGTTGTGCTTCGCCAGGAAGAATTGGGTGATGG
>CAMLSH010000411.1 GCA_946482625.1 uncultured Opitutaceae bacterium | reverse complement strand
TAGTCGCATCTCGTAGCCGCGCTTTCCGAAGCGTGGCTCTTCCGCGTACCGAATCATGATCCGCCTCCGTCATGGACCGCGCGCCTCGGCGCCGCTTTCGACGACGCAGCTCGACGCGTCGCCTCTCCCTCCGACGGAAACGCTGCGCAGCGTCCCGCCCACCGCGCTCTCCTCGCCCGCCGATGTCTGCGCAAAAATTCCACGCAGATTTCTGCGTCCGATCGCACACGCCTCCGTCTGCTGAAGTTGAACCCAATCAACTCCATGAAAACACCTGCCACTGAAAACACATCCGAGCCCGTCCGCGACTGCGGCTGCGCCCCCACCTGCTGCGCTCCGTCTCCAATTGCCCCCTACGCACCCGCTCACCATCCCGACGACATCCGCGACTTCGTCCGCCAGCGTTACGGCTCCATCGCCGAATCCGCCGACGCCGCCAGCTCCGGCTGCTGCGGCGGCGTCGAAAGCACCTACGCCTCCTCGCTCGGCTACTCGCCCGCCGAACTCTCCGCCGTTCCCGACGGCGCCAACCTCAACCTCGGCTGCGGCAACCCGCTCGCCATCGCCTCGATCAAACCCGGCGAAACCGTCGTCGATCTCGGCAGCGGCGCTGGCTTCGACAGCTTTCTCGCCGCCCGTCAGCTCGCCGGCACCGGGCACGTCATCGGCGTCGATATGACCGCCTCGATGATCGCCAAGGCCCGCGCCAACGCCCGCAAAGGCGGCTACACCAACGTCGAGTTCCGCCTCGGCGAAATCGAAGCGCTCCCCATCGCCGATGCCACTGTCGATCTCATCATGTCCAACTGCGTCATCAACCTCTCCCCCGAAAAGCACCGCGTCTTCCGCGAAGCCTTCCGCGTCCTTCGCTCCGGTGGACGCCTCGCCATCGCCGATGTCGTCGCCACGCGGCCAGTACCGCAGGAAGTCCGTCTCCGCCTCAGCGCGATCGGCGCCTGCGTCGGCGGCGCCAGCTTGATCGACGACGTCCGCGCCATGCTCGCCGAAGCCGGATTCACGCAGATCGAAATCGCGCCCAAGGAAGGCTCGCGCAAAGTCGTCAACCAATGGACCGAGGACGAAAACGCCGGCGATTTTGTCGTGAGCGCGCTCATCACCGCCGTTAAACCCTGAGCATGCCCGGCGCTTCTCCAACTGTTCGCCCCGCCCGACCCGAGCGCCCTCGCGACTCGGGTCCAGCCGGTTTCGACGAGCAAATCGCCGGCTTCGTCGCCCGCCTGCGCGGCTTCATCCGCAGCCGCGTGCGCGACCACGCCACCGCCGACGATCTCACGCAGGAAACGCTCCTCAAAGTTTACCGCTCTCGCGCCACACTCCTCGACAGCCAGCGCCTCGAAGCCTGGCTCTACCGCATCGCCCGCCGCACTATCATCGACCACTACCGCCAGCAAAAACCCAACGAGGAACTCCCCGCCAACCTCACCGGCGAATCCACCGATTTCCAGGATGACTCCATGCGCGAAGAGCTCAACCGCAGCCTCCGCCGTTTCCTCGACGAACTCCCCGCCGCCTACCGCGAACCCGTTCGCCTCGCCGAATTCGAGGGCCTGCCCCTCGCCAAAATCGCGCTCCGTCTGGACCTCAGCCTCACGGCCGTGAAGTCCCGCGTCCAACGCGGCCGCGCTCTCCTCAAGAAAAAGCTCCAAGCCTGCTGCCGCTTCGAACTCGACCGCTTCGGCCAGATCATCGCCTGCGAACGCCACCTCCTCGCCCCCACTGGCTGCTGCGCCGACCCCGCGAGCGCCGACGCCCCTCCACCGTAGGGCTCGCGCTCGCGCGACGCCTCCGAGGCAGGACGCTTTGTGCTTAAATTCGCCACTTGGACTCATCCACCTCCAAAAAAAGTGTCACGTAATACGTGACACTTCCTCTGAAAACCCGCGATTTAAGCCTTCAGCTTTTTCTTCCGCGTTTCCGCCTCTCCGCGCTTCCGCGATAAATCTTCGCTACGCACGCAATATACCGCGCCTCTCTGTTACATTCGCGTCGCACCAAAACATTCTCCTTGAGGCATATTCCTACCAAGGAATACAAAATCCGCCTCATGGAACTCGTCCGCATCTACGAATGCCTTTGCGACGTCACCCGCCTGCGCCTCCTTCACCTCCTCGCGCAAGGCCCGCTCTGCGTCTGCCACTTCCAAGAGGTCCTCGGCGAGCCTCAGGTGAAAATCTCCAAACACCTCGCCTACCTCCGCGCCCGCGGCCTCGTCGAAGTCGAGCGCGAGGGCCAGTGGATGGTTTACCACCTCCCCGAAAAACCCTCGGCCGAGCTCTCCGCCAATCTCCGCTGCCTCCAAGACTGCGCCCGCGAAAACCCGCAGTTCCAAAAAGACCTCGCCCGCCTCAAACGCACCGACCTCTCCTGCGGCCCTGTGCAACACGCGCCGGGAAAAACCAGCACCAAAACCCGCCGCTGCACCTGCTAAATTTTTCTGGCTGTAGGCGGGGTACCCTCACCCCGCGTTCACTATCGTCGCGCCCTCCGCCCTCCGAAATTCGCGTCCATTGGCGTCCATTCGCGGTTAAAAAATTCTCCACCTCCTCAGCTCTCCCGTCCGCCACCACCTTCTCATGAAAAAAACTCGCATCGCCATCAACGGCTTCGGTCGCATCGGCCGTCTCACCTTCCGCGCCGCCGCCCACTGGCCCGAATTCGACTGGGCTCTCGTCAACGATCCCAAAGCCGACGCCGACACCTGCGCCCACCTCCTTAACTTCGACTCCGTCCAAGGCCGCTGGTCCCGCGAAGCCATCGCCGAATCCGACGGCTCCGCCTTCCGCGTCGACGACCAGCGCCTCGCCGTCACCGATTTCTCCAAACCCGGCGATGTGGACTGGGTTGCCCACGGCATCGACATCGTGCTCGAATGTAGTGGAAAATTCCGCACGCCCGAATCCCTCGCGCCCTACTACGATCGCGGTGTGAAGAAAGTTATCGTCGCCGCTCCGGTGAAAGGCGCCGACGCCCTCAACCTCGTCATGGGCGTCAACGATCACCTCTACGATCCCGCCCGCCACCGCCTCCTCACCGCCGCTTCCTGCACCACCAACTGCCTCGCCCCCATCGTGAAAGTCATCCACGAGGGCCTCGGCATCGAGCACGGTGCCATCACCACCGTCCACGACGCCACCAACACCCAGGTCATCATCGATGCGCCGCACAAGGACCTCCGCCGCGCCCGCGCCGCCGGGCTCTCCCTCATCCCCACCACCACCGGCTCCGCTACCGCCATCTCGCTCATCTACCCCGAGCTCAAAGGACGCCTCAACGGCCACGCCATCCGAGTCCCGCTTCTCACCGGCTCCCTCACCGATTGCGTCTTCCAGGTCAAACGCGACACCACGGTCGAGGAAGTGAATACGCTCCTCAAAACCGCCGCGTCCTCCGCGCCGCTCCGCGGCATCCTCGGCTACGAAGAACGCCCGCTCGTCTCCATCGACTTCAAGGGCAACCCGGCATCCGCCACGATCGACGCCCTCTCCACGATGATCGTGAACAACCGCCTCGTGAAAATCTACGCCTGGTACGACAACGAGTGGGGCTACTCCAACCGCATGGCCGAACTCGCCCGCAAAGTCGCCACCACCCTCTGACGCC
>CAMLSH010000410.1 GCA_946482625.1 uncultured Opitutaceae bacterium | reverse complement strand
GGTTTCCAGATGTGCAATCTTACCACGATCAACGGCTCGATGGTCCGCACCGACGATGACTTCTTCCGCGCCGCCCGCTCCGCCGCCATCATCGGCACGCTCCAGGCCGGCTATACCAACATCCCGTACCTCGGCGCCGTCACCCAGCTCATCAACGAGCGCGAAGCTCTCCTCGGCGTCTCGATCTGCGGCATCATGGACAGCCCTAAAGTTCTCCTCGATCCGGAGACTCTCCAACACGGCGCCGCGATCGTGGGCGAAGCCAACAGCCAGTTCGCCACCCGCCTCGGCATCCGCGCCGCTGCCCGCACCACCTGCGTGAAACCCGAAGGCACCACCTCGCTTCTCCTCGGCACGGGCTCAGGCATCCATCCGCGCCACTCCCGGCGCTACTTCCGCCGCGTGCAGGCAAGCCGCCTCGATCCCGTGTATCAGCTCTTCAAGCACCACAACCCGCACCTTTGCGAACCCTCCGCTTACGGAAAACGCACCGACGACGTCATCACCTTCCCCGTCGAGTCGCCCGCCGAAGCGCTCTTGCGCGATCAGCTCGACGCCGTGCGCTTCCTCGAACTCGTCCGCCTCGTGCAGGAAAACTGGGTCATCCCCGGCACCAACCACGCCGCCTATTCGCCCGGCCTCGCGCACAACGTCTCCAACACCGTCACCGTGCGCGACAGCGAGTGGGATGCCGTTGCCTCCTTCATCTGGGAAAACCGCGCCCGCTTCACTGGTGTCGCGCTGCTCCAATCCACCGGCGACAAGATGTACGTCCAGGCGCCGCTCGAGTCGGTGCAAACCGCCGCGGATACCCAGCGCTGGAATCTCCTCGCCTGCAACCCGGTGCCCTACACCGAGCTGTGCGAAGAAGAAGACAGCACCAAACTCGCCCAAGTCGTCGCCTGCGCCGGCGGTCAATGCGAACTCTCCGTCTGACCGTTTCGCGCCGCGCATATTTCCTCCGGACAGTCATCCTCACACGCCCACGACTTCATATCGCCAGCACCGAACACCTTCTCCACCGCTCCGTCCGCATTAGCGGGACTGAGCGGCCGGAGAATCTTTGCCGATAAGCGTTATGCATTTCATGTTCTGCATTGCTCCAACCTTCTGCGGGGCGAAACTGCCCGCATGTCCTCGGAAGATCCCGTCAAGCGCAGCCGTTTGCTGGTCGAGCAATTAAAGCGCTCGCAGATCTATCAAGAGTACGAGCAGGCCTTTCGCGACACCACCGGCCTTCCCATCAATCTCCGCCCCATCGAGTCGTTCAACCTCCCGCATCACGGCGACCCGAACGAGAATCCCTTCTGTGCTCTGATGGCGCAGAGCAACCAGTCCTGCGCAGCCTGTCTGCAACTCCAGCGTAAGGTCGAGGAGCAGGCCTGCATGGAGCCGAAAACGCTCAAATGTTTCGCCGGCCTCTGCGATTCCGCCGTGCCCATCCGCGTCGGCGACAACCTCATCGCGTTCCTCCAGACCGGCCAGATCCTCCTCCACAAACCCTCCGCGCAACACTTCGCGACCGCCACGCGTAATTTGCTCAAATGGGGCACCGAAGTGGATCTGAAACGCCTCGAAGAGGCCTTCTTCCAAACCCGCGTTGTCTCCAAAAAACAATACGAGGCGATCCTCCGGCTCCTCACCATCTTTGCGCAGCATCTCTCGTCCCTGAGCAACCAGCTCACCGTCCAGGAATCCAACGCCGAGAACCCCGCCATCGCCCGAGCGCGCATCTATATTGCCGACCAGTACGCCGAGGAACTCTCGCTCGAGCAGGTCGCGAAGCAGGTCAACATGAGCGCCTTCTACTTCTGCAAGATGTTCAAGAAGGCCACGGGCATCACCTTCACCGACTACCTCGCCCGCATTCGCGTCGAGAAGGTGAAAAACCTCCTGCTCAATCCCAACAAACGCATCAGCGAAGCCGCCTACGAAGTCGGCTTCCAATCGCTCTCTCAGTTCAACCGCGTTTTCCGCCGGATTGCGGGCGAAGCTCCGACCGCGTATCGCGACCGCATTCATCAGAATGCGGCGGCATCGATGTGACCGCCTTCGGCACCTGCGGATAAGGCAACGGACACGTCCGGACGCACGCACCGCACAGCGCATCGAGTTCACGCTGCGCCAGCACGCGCCACTGCCCGCTCATAAACATCCGTAACGGCTCGTCCAGCGGCGCCTCGGTTTCCAACACCGCACCCAACGCCGCTTCGCCCGTCGCGAAATACACCAGCAGCGGATTCAATCCGCAGCGACACCGGTCTTCGAATACACCGCCGCCCTCGCGCTTGGTTCGCGTCGGCCGCCGCGTAAGCAGGGCCGTTAATTGCGCGAGCGTTTCGTCCATCAGGTAACCGAGGATCGCAGGGTCCGCCATCGGCGTGCGCACCGGCTCCACCCGAAGGCGCTGCGCCCACTCGTGTTTCAAGTCGGTTTTCCGGTTTTCGAGAAGACAAAGAATGCGCTGTCGCACACGGCCCAGCATGTCGGAAAACCGCCCCCCTCGCTCCGCACACTTTGCCCAACGCTGTGCGTCGTTTGCCGCATAAACGCGTCCGAAAACAAGAAATGCGCAACGGCAGCCAACCCCCGCGCAGCGACTCCTTCGCCCATCGGCTAACGTGAGCGCGTCCCTCCACGCCATGAAAAAACATATCGCTCCGACCGAGCCTGCTGAAGCCGACATCCAGCACGCCGCGTACTATCTCTGGATCGAGAGCGGCCGCGCCCCCGGTCACGACTTGGAAAACTGGCTCACCGCCCGCGAACTCCTGCGTCACAAGGCCGCCGGTAAACCACACTCCGCCACGCCCCTGCGTCCCGTGCAATTCCCCCCGCACAACCTCGGCCCCTCCAACCCGCCGTTCGCGAACTGATCCTGCGCGCGCCGCGTCTCCTGCTTCTCAATACCCATCTTATCAACCGCCCTTATATGGACATCGTCCCGCTCACCCTCGTCATCAGCCTCTGCCTGACGTTCACCTTCATCGTCTTCTTCGCCCGCGAGCAGGCCCGCCGCCGCTTCAGCAGCAGCGAGACCGAATCCCTCCTGCCCCTGCTCGACGAAAAATCCACGGCCCTGCCCGCCCCCGCCGCCCATGTGATCGACTTCTCGAAGGCCCGCGCCCGCTGCAAAAACCACCACGCCTGCTCCCGCGGCGACCGCTGCGAGCACGCCAGCGAGTATCCGGAAAACCACGCCTGAGCCTTCCCGCCGACTTCACATGCAAGACCGTAAACTGACGCTTCAATTCAACGATCAGATCGTCCGCCAGTTCCTGCTCGCCACCGTCATCTGGGGGGCCGTCGGCATGCTCGTCGGCGTCCTCGTTGCCACGCAGCTCAACTATTGGCAGGTCAACTTTAACCTGCCCTGGCTCACCTTTGGCCGTCTCCGCCCCCTGCATACCAATGCCGTCATCTTCGCCTTCGTAGGCAACATGATGTTCGCCGGCGTCTACTACTCCACCCAGCGCCTCGTGAAGGCGCGCCTCGCCAGCAACTTCCTCTCGCAGCTCCATTTCTGGGGCTGGCAGCTCATCATCGTCGCCGCCGCCATCACCCTCCCGCTCGGCTTCAGCCGCGGCAAGGAATACGCCGAGCTCATCTGGCCCATCAACATCGCCGTCGCCGGC
>CAMLSH010000409.1 GCA_946482625.1 uncultured Opitutaceae bacterium | reverse complement strand
GGCGTCAACGCGCCCAGGCGCCGCGAGGTGGACGCGTCGTTCAGGATCAGCGAGCCCGTCTCCGCGATCGCACCTGCCGCGCGCGTGATTCCAAACGCATAATCGTCGACCCGCGTGCGGTCGAAGTCCGTCTCGACCGTGAACTCCGATCCAAACGCCGGGACCAGCTGCGCCCACAACACCGGATCGCAGTACCCGCGCAGATGCGACTTCTCGCGCAGCCACGCGACAAGCGCGTCGACTCCGACGAGCGGCGTGCCATTCACGAGTTTCTGGCGCTCGCTGAAATACGTCCAGAGATCGGCGTCCGGTTTGAGCGCCGCCATAGTGGCGACGGTGTCTTTGAACTCAGGATACGCCGCGCGCTTGGGTAGCGGGGTAAGGGCGCCGCGTACGCGGCTGAGAATGGCTTCGCGGGAGGCGCTCATGATTTTTTATGCTGTTTCATCCACTTCCGAAACTGACCGCCGCGCCACGGGGGCAGGCCGCGCGTTTCGACCCAGGTTTTCGCCGCTTGCGGGAGCAAGGGCGTGGGCACGGCGTTGACCAGTCCACCAAGCGCCAGCGCGGCTTTCCACGCGGCCGGCTGGGTCGCGACGAGCGCGTATCCGCCCATCGGAGGCGTCGCAGCGGCGGCGGCTTCACTGCCGGCTTCTTTGCCTTTGTTGCGGAGCCGCAGGAGCAGATCGGGAATCGGAATATTGACCGGGCAGACTTCGTTGCACGCGCCGCAGAGCGACGATGCCTTCGGCAAGTCCGCCATCTCGGGAAACTTTTTTCCTGCCAGCAGCGGCGAGAGCACCGCGCCCACGGGTCCCGGATAAACCGCGCGGTAAGCGTGACCGCTCGCCTGGCGATAGACGGGGCACACATTCAAGCAGGCGCCGCAGCGGATGCAGCGGAGGATCTCGCGGCAGTCGCTCGCGAGCACCTCCGTGCGGCCATTATCGACGAAGATGACGTGCATCTCCTCCGGGCCGTCGGGCTGCGCCGCGGATTTCGGGCCGGTGATGAACTCCGTGTAAACCGTGAGCTGCTGGCCGGTGCCGGAGCGGGCGAGCAGGTTGAGCAACACCGCCAGATCGCGGTCGCGCGGCACGATTTTCTCAATGCCGACCAGCGCGATGTGGACCTTCGTCGCCGCGAGGCAGAAACGGGAGTTGCCCTCGTTGGTGACGAGCAGCAGGCGTCCGCTTTCGGCGGATACGAAGTTGGCGCCGGTCAGCGCGACATCGGCCGCGAGGTACTTATGGCGGAGAAACTGGCGCGCGCGGCGGGTGATCGTCTCCGGGTCGTCGTTGTAGGCACCGAGACCGTTTTTCTCGAACGAGGTCGCGATCTCGCGACGGTTCTTGTGGATGATCGGTTTGACGATGTGCGACGGGTGGTCGTGGTCGATCTGGACGATGAACTCGCCCAAGTCCGTCTCCAGGCACTCCATGCCTTCCTTCTCCAAAAAGTGCGCGAGTTCAATCTCTTCGCTGACCATGGTTTTCGCCTTCACCATCTTGGTCGCGCCACGATCACGCATGATCTTGAGGACGGCCTCACAGGCCTCCTTCGCATCGCCAGCCCAGTGAACTTTCGCGCCGTTCGCCTGGAGTTTCGCTTCCACCTGCGGCAGGTACGTATCGAGATTCTCGATCGCGTGCTGCTTGATCTCGCCCGCCAGACGGCGGAGATCGTCGGGCGCCGCATAGTGCGTGAAAAGCGCCTTCGTGCGGCTGTCGTAGCCGGACTTTGAGCCGCCGTAAACCGAGGCGCGCGTTTCGCCGGAGAGTTTCGCCGCAAACTGGTCGATTTGCTGAAATTTCATCGGTATCAGCTCTGGGTGGATTTCAACGCGTCGCGGAGGACTTGGGCAACATGCTGCGTCTTCACCGGACGCCCGCCTTTGTTGGCGAGCCCGCCCATGTGCATGAGACAGCTCATATCGACGGATACCATCACGTCGGGCTTCGTCGCCAGCACGTGATCGAGTTTCAAGTTGCCCATCGCCTGGGAGATCGTGGGAAACGACACCGAAAACGTCCCGCCGAAGCCACAGCATTGTTCCGCCTCGCCGAAGGGCGCGAGCTTCAGCCCCTCGATCGAGCCGAGCAGCGCGAGCGCCGCTTCGCCGGTTTTCGTACCGCGCGAGTGACACGACCGGTGAAACGCCACCGTCGCCTCGTATTTGCCCGGCCACGTCGTGATGCCCAAGCCGTTCACGATAAAATCCGTGAGCTCCCACGTGCGCCCGGCGAGCTGCTTGATCTCGGGCAGATCAGGCTCTTTTTCGAATTCCAGCAGCGCCCCGTGAAACATCATCGCCGCGCACGAACCCGAGGGCACCACCACCGGTTCCTCGCCCGCAAACGTTTTCACCGTGTGCCGCACGACCTTGCGCGACGCGTTCCAATCGCCGCCATTGAAGGCCGGCTGTCCGCAGCAGGTCTGCCCTTCCGGAAACACGATCTCGCAGCCGAGATGCTCCAGGATTTCGACGGTCGCCGCGGCGGCATCGTCATAAAACGTGTCACACAGGCATGTGGCCATGAGTTGCACGCGTTTGCCGTTCGGGCGGTGGCGTTCGAGAGATGACATGAGTGAAGTGGAAAACCTGAGACCGTCGCCGCAGCGCGCCAACGGAAAAAATTCTTCTGACTGTGTGGTTTTGACAGGTCTCCCAAAAGGAACCACCCACACTGACAGTAAACCTTTTCCGCCCCGTCATGTCCTCCACCACCTTCTGCGCCGCCGTCGATCTCGGAGCCACCAGTGGCCGCGTCATCCTCGGCGCCTGGTCTAAAAACAAACTCACGCTCACCGAGGCCCACCGCTTCCCCAACGCCTTCCGCTCACTCGGCGCGCACGATTACTGGGACATCGGCGGTCTCTGGCACGAGATCCAGACCGGTCTCCGTAAGGCGGTCGCCCTCCTCCCGCGCGGTGCGAAACTCGCATCCGTCGGCGTGGATACATGGGGCGTTGACTACGCGCTCGTCAACGACGCCGGCCGTCTCGTTTTCCCGGTCCACGCCTATCGCGACGCCCGCACCCAGCCCGGTCTCAAAAAACTCGGCGACACCCGCGCCGCCCTCGAACGCGTCTACGCCGCCACCGGCATCCCCAACGTCTTCTACAACTCCAGCCTCCAACTCGCCGAAGTCGTCGCCAGCTGCCCCGCCATCGAAGACCAGGCCACGCGCTGCCTCTTCCTCCCGGATTATTTCAATTTCCTTCTCTCCGGCCGCATGGCCAACGAGCTGACCATCGCCAGCACCACGCAGCTCCTCGACGTCCACTCGACCGACTGGTCGCGCGCCACGCTCGATCACTTTCACATCCCCGCGCAGTGGTTCAGCAAACCCGTGCTCGCCGGCACCAAGCTCGGCCCCGTCACGAGTCTGCCGGAACTCAAAGGCGTCAAAGTCATCGTCGTTCCCGGCCACGACACCGCCGCCGCCTACGACGCCATGCCCGCCGCCGAAGACGGCTCCGACCTCTTCCTCAGCTCCGGCACTTGGTCGCTCGTCGGCTTCGAAAGCGACACGCCCGTCCTCGGTAACGAAGCTTTGACTACACGCATCGCCAACGAACGCATCGGCGACGGCCGCTACCGCCCGCTCAAAAACGTCATCGGCCTCTGGCTC
>CAMLSH010000408.1 GCA_946482625.1 uncultured Opitutaceae bacterium | reverse complement strand
GCCGCGAGCCTGCACATTTCCCACGCGCCGAGGCAATCCCTCAAAGGCAAAACGCGCCGCCCTTCCGGTCACTGGTCACTGCGGCGCGCTTCGCGCGCCGCCCCTTAGCCGGACGGCTAATACCTCCGCCTGAAACACCTGCTAGAATCCTCAGTATCTTATCCGCAGATACCCAACGCCCGGCCCTCCGCCAACCGCTCAACCACTCCCGCCATGTCACCGACCCTCTCTGCGGCCAACCGCAACGCCTCCTTCGCCGGACTCCCGCAATCGTCCGACCGCGCCTCCCTCCTGCCCACCACCCCGACCCTCCGCCTCCTTGAGATCACCTGCGGTCTTTCCCGCGACCAAGCCGATTCTCTCGCTGCTCCTGATTACAGCCAGCGCCCTTCCTTCCCTGATCGGCCCTCCGCACTCAACGCCTCCCAAGCCTTCGGCGTCATCACCTGCGGCCTGCTGCTCTCCGCCATCGTCGCCGCCCTGATCGTCAGCCTCGGCTAAGCGTAACTCCGATGGAGGCGCGACGCCTGAGTCGCGCATTCGCTTCATCCGCGTGTGGGTCCATCACGCCCCGCCTACGTCCACCTAGCCTGCGTCCGTCCTACTCGCTACCCGCTACTCACTACTTTTCCCGCCACCCCTCCAGCCATGCTCCGTCGCAAGTTCGTCAAAATCCCGCTCGTCATCCTCGCCGTCCTCATCGGCGCCCTCGCGCTCGCCGCAGGCGGCGTGTATGCCACCACCAACTACCGCCTCCGCCGCACGCACAACGTCGATGTCCGCCCGGTCTCCATTCCGACCGACCCCGCCGCCATCGCCCGTGGCAAACACATCGTCACCACCCGCTCCTGCGCCGACTGCCACGGCGCCGATTTCGGCGGCGCCAAAGTCGTCGACGATCCCGCCGCCGGCCAGCTCTTCGGCCCCAACATCACCCGCGGCCGCGGCGGCCTTCCCGCCAGCTACAGCGACCTCGACTACGTCCGCGCCATCCGTCACGGCCTCGCCCAGGACGGCCGTGCATTCATCCTGATGCCGTCGCTCGAATACACGACGCTCAGCGACGAAGACCTCGGCGCCATGATCGCCTACTTGAAAACCATTCCCGCCGTCGACCGCGAACGCGGCCCCGTACAGCCCGGCCCCGTCATCCGCGCCCTCATGCTTGCCGGACAGGTCCAGCTCTCGGCCGAAGAAATCGACCACGCTGCCCACCGCCCCGCCTCGGTCGCACCGTCGCCAACCGCCGAATACGGCCGCTACCTCGCCGCCGCCTGCACCGGTTGCCACGGCCCCAATCTCTCCGGCGGCAAGATCCCGGGCGCCCCGCCCGACTGGCCCACCACCGCCAACCTCACGCCGCACGCCAGCAGCCGCCTCCCCGCCTGGACCGAGCAACAATTCATCACCACCCTCCGCACGCTCCAGCGTCCCGACGGATCCAAAGTCCACCCGTTGATGCCCGCCGCCATCGGCCAGATGACCGACGAAGAACTCCAAGCCATCTGGGCGTACCTCCGCACCCTCCCCGCCGCCGAAACCGGCACCCGCTAAGGCCCCGCGCCTTCATCGTTCTCTTACTCGATCTCCCTCCGTCTTCGGGCTGCCCGCTGATTCCGAGGGTAGGGCGCGTTATCCCTAACGCGCCGGAGCGACATCGCTCACCAAAACCACCGCCGTCACCCACGATCTCCGATCTTTCCCTTCGGCGTTTGTAACAACTCCGTTCGGAATCCGATTTATCCACCACTCACGGGCATCTTCCCGAGCCCATCGCGGTCACACGATCGCAACCAAGGCGTGCCGGCTTCACCCCCGAGCACGCCTTAGTCTTTTTCAGCCCCCGCGCCTCGTCGCCTCACGCCACTCAGTAGAGTAACACGCCCCCGCGTTGCCCACCGCTCCGCCTCCGCCCCTACTCGCTACCCGCTACTCACTACTCGCTACTGTCGTCCTCCGCCACTCATCACTCCGCCACTGGTCATTGCCCATTGGTCACTGGTCATTCTCCGTCCCCCTTTTTCCCCCTTCCCGCTTCCCCCTTCACTCTTCCTCCCCCGTGCCCTCCGAGCCCTCATTCCGCCCACCCGTTTCCTTCGAAGACGCCACCACCCGCGCCGACGCCCTCCTCGCGAAACTCTCCCTCGATGAAAAACTCCAGCTCATCTCCGGCCACCGCACCTTCTTCATCAAAGGCTTTCCGCACCACGGCATCCCCGAGCTGTTTATGTCCGACGCCTCCGGCGGCGTGAACCTCCGCCGCAACCTCGGTCTCCCCCTCGACCGCTCCGTCGCTTTCCCCGCCCCCATCGCCCTCGCCGCCACGTGGAACCCCGCCCTCGCCCACCGCTACGCCCGCGCCATCGGCGAAGAATGCCGCGCCGCCAACGTCGCCATCCTCCTCGGCCCCGGCGTGAACATCTACCGCCACAGCCAGTGCGGCCGTAACTTCGAATACCTCGGCGAAGACCCCTTCCTCGCCGCCCAAATCACCGAGCGCTACGTCCTCGGTATCCTCGAAACCGGTACGATCCCCACACTCAAACATTTCCTCGCCAACAACACCGACCACCACCGCCGCACGTCCGACTCCGTCCTCGACGAGCGCACGATGCACGAGATCTACCTCCCCGCCTTCAAAGCCGGGATCGACGCCGGCGCCATGGCCGTCATGACCGCCTACAACCAGGTCAACGGCGAGTGGGCCGGCCAGAGTCACGCAGTCATCACCCAACTCCTCCGCGAGCAGCTCGGCTTCCACTGGCTCGTCATGACCGACTGGTGGTCCGTCTGGGACGCCGAAAAAATCATCGCCTCCGGCCAGGATCTCGAAATGCCCGGCGAAAAATTCCTCCAAGCCGACGCTCCCCGCCTTCTCAAAACCGGCCGCATCACCGAGCCCCAGATCGACCGCATGGTCCGCAGTATCCTCCGCACCCAGATCGCCATGGGCCTCCACGATCGCCCCGTCCACGAGCCCTACTTCGCGGAACGCTTCCCCGAGCACGAACAAATCGCCCTTCAGACCGCCCGCGAAAGCATCGTCCTCCTCACCAACCGCGACGCCACCCTCCCGCTCCGCCGCGGCTCCGCCAAAAAAATCCTGCTCACCGGCCTCTTCACCGACACCCTCGCCCGCGGCGGCGGCTCAGCCGAAGTCGAAGGCTACAACCACATCCAGCTCCGCGACGCCCTCGCCGCGACCTATGGCGACGCGCTCACCATCCTCGAAAACCCCACCGACGACGACCTCCGCTCGGCCAACGCCGTCCTCGTCAGCACCGGCACGCACGACAGCGAAGGCTGGGACC
Source organism: uncultured Opitutaceae bacterium (assembly GCA_946482625.1). Next base: position 333 of record CAMLSH010000408.1, on the reverse strand, counting down.
GCCCCTTCGCCCTGCCCGACGCCGAGGAGCAACGTATCCTCCGCGCGGTGACGTTCAACCCGCGCACCATCGTCCTCGTCAACACCGGCTCCGGCATCCGCATGACCGCCTGGGCCGACCGCGCCGCCGCCATCGTCTACGCGTGGTACCCCGGTCAAAACGGCAACCGCGCGCTCGCCGAAATCCTCTGCGGCGACATTGCTCCCTCAGGCAAACTCCCCTTCACCATCGAACGCGAGTTCACCGACTCCCCCGGCGCCAACTACCTCCCGCCCGGCGAACAACTCTACACCGGCTGGGACCACGACAACGACATGTCCCGCCCGATCAACC
>CAMLSH010000407.1 GCA_946482625.1 uncultured Opitutaceae bacterium | reverse complement strand
CCTCATCGGCGAAGATCCCGCGCCCTACGACGCTGAGGCGAAACGCATCCACGATACGATGCAGCGCGACCTCTGGCTCCCCGACCGCGGCTGGTACGCCGAGTACAAGGAACTCCACGGACTCAAACGCGCGCACCCCGCCGCCGCACTCTGGACCGTTTACCATACGATCGATTCCCGCGTGCCCGACCCGTTTCAGGCCTACCAAACACTCCGCTATGTGGACACGCACTTCCCGCGGATTCCCGTGACGGGCGATCGCGTACCGGACGGAGACTGGTTCACGCTGCCTTCGACCAATTGGGTGCCGTACGAGTGGAGCCTCAACAACGTTTACCTCGGCGAAACCGCCCACACCGCGCTCGCCTACTGGCAGGGTGGACGCCCTGACGTCGCCTTTCAGCTCTGGAAAGGCACGCTGCTCGACTCGATGTTCATGGGCCTCAACCCTGGGAGCCTACCCAATCTCTCGCAGTACGATGTCTACCGGCGCGAAACGTATCGGGACTTCGGTGACTCTACGGGAATCACAGCGCGCAGCCTGATCGAAGGCCTCTTCGGCATCACCCCCGACGGCATCGACGGCGTCCTCACGATCCGACCGGGTTATCCGACTGAATGGGGGCGCGCTTCGATTCAGACATCCGACATCTCCTACGCCTACAAACGCACCGGCGATGTCGAGAGGTTCACCGTCGAGCCGCGTTTCGCCAAAGCTCTCGCGCTACGCCTGAATCTTCCTGTTCGCGGCGAAAAAATCCTCTCCGTCGAAGCCAACGGAAAACCTGCCGCTTGGAAAAACGACGACACCGCCGTCGGCGCTCCACGCATCATCGTCGAAGCCGATGCCGCCAATCGCACCGAGATCGTCATCAACTGGTCCGAGGTAGGGCGGGTTATCCCTAACCCGCCGCGTTCGACGTCGCTCGCTGAAGGCCCGTCTTCTGTCGATGAGCCCGCATCGAACCGGCGCGTTAAGGATAACGCGCCCTACCTTGGGACTCGTTTCGAGAAAATCACCCGCGGCGACTTCACCTGGTGGCAGCCAATCGAGTCAGCATCGGCCTCCTCCGCCACGCATGCATTCTCCGCCGAACCCGCACCCACGTTTGCCGACTACACAGTCTCCGCCCGCGCCCGCTTTGACCCCGTCGATCTCGCTCCGCTCTTCAACGACAAGCTCACGCAGATCTTCAAAAACGAATACCTCTCGCCGCGCTCGCCGCACGTTTCGTTGAGCATGCCCAAGCAGGGTATCGGCAGCTGGTCCGGCTACTCTCACACCGCCGAAATCGACGACGCCGGCCTCCGTGCGCTCGCCGCGAAATCCAATAACACCCTCCAGCTCCCTTCCGGCGTTCCGCTGCACACACCGTCCGCGCCTGACGCCAAAAACACCGCGTTCGTTTCACTCTGGGATAATCACCCCGACGAACTCACAGCACTGCTCACCGGCAAGGCGCGCAGCGTCACGTTGCTCGTCGCGGGTTCGACCAGCCCGATGCAGTCGCAGATCGACAACGGCGAGATCGTCGTCACCTACACCGACGGCACAACCACCCGCCTCGCTCTTCACAATCCGACCACCTGGTGGCCTATCGAACAGGACTACATGATCGACGACTACGCCTTCCGCCGCACCGCGCCCGTCCCGCTCCGTCTCGAACTCAAAACTGGCCGCCTGTATACGCCGACCGGTTACGCGCAAATCCCCGGCGGCGCGGCAACCGTGCTCGTGCTCCCGCTCAATCCGAAGAAAGAGCTCCGCTCTCTCACCGTTCGCGCCCTCTCCACCGAAAGCATCCTCGGCCTCCTCAGCGCTACGCTCATTCGCTGAGGGGCTCCGGCGCTTTCGTCATGTGAGGGCACTCTTCTTATCGGCCCCGTCGATTTCTCCGGGTCTGGCATTGCCAGACCGGGGGAGTTTTCCAACATGCCACCGCCGCGGGACGGTCCGCTCTCGAGGTTTTTCCCCATGCTTCTTCAAAAAAATCCGGTGAGTATCTTTGGATTGTTTCTCGTCGCGTTGACCTCGGTGGCTGCTGCCGACGTCTCCGTGACACCGGCAGAGCCGGCTACTGAACTGCCAGCGTTGGTGGTCGATGCACAGCGCGAACTCCCCCCGCGCGAATCTTGGCGTTACGGACAGACTGCCGATTGGGAGGTTCTGTCGAACGGATCGGATCGCGTGGCGAAACGACTCGTGCGCGAACTGGCCGAGTTTCAGGCCTTGGTGGGTGTCATGTTTCCGGCGATCGCGGGAACTAGCGCCGATGTGCCTCTTGTTCTAGTGCTTTGCGGGAACGATAAATCCTTCAACCAGTTTCAACCCGACTCAGATTGGGACGTGCGCGATCACACGCAGAGCTTCATGGGTGAAGCAGATGGCCGGCTCGTCATGGGTGTCCATGCAGTTGTCGGTGAGCGGGAGATCGACGACACTGAAACGATGCCCGCCGAGGTTGAAGACGGGGCCGCCGTTGCGTCAGCGGGCGTGATTGCTGCCGATCCATATGCGGCAGCGAAACGCCAGTATTTCAGGTTCCTATTTACACGCGCGGTGGGCTCCCCTCCGGAATGGCTGGAGAGCGGTGTCGCGCGTCTGCTCGGCTCGGTGGAGCGCACACAAAAAGGGTTTATGATCGGCAAGATCGGCTCGTTCACGGGCGGCGCGGCCGATGATTTCCAAGGTCTGTTCGCGGTGGCCCGTCGTGCCATGCCGCCGCTGGAGACGTTATTGACCGCGTCGCGACCTGAAAAACAAGAGGAGCAGGCCGCTTGGGAAATGCTGGCGTATGCGTTCGTTCACAAATGCCTGATGGAGGGGCGCGGGAAAAATCAGGAGAAGTTTTTGAACTTCGCGCAGCAGGCCAGCCGCAAGCCTGTGAGCGAGGCGATGTTTCAAGAGTGCTTCGGCCGCAGTTTCGCGCAGATGGAGAAAGATCTCTGGGTGTACGTGAATGCGGGCTCGTTCAAACATATGCGGTTGACGCTGCCAAAGGACATGAGCGTGCCCAAACCGCCAGAGATCGCGCTACGCGATGGGACAGACTCCGAAGTAGGCCGGATTAAAAGTAGCGGATTCCGCGCAATGAATCAGCCGGCGCTCGCATACAATGAGCTGCTTGCGCCGTACATCCGCGGAGAACGCGATCCGCGCTTGCTGGGTGCGCTTGGCGTCGTGCAGGTCGAACGAGATCAATACGAGAAAGCCCGCAAGCTGCTTGAGGCGGCGTATGCCCAAAAAACGACGGAGGCGGCGGCATTGATCGCGCTGGCCCGGCTTCGCCTTGAAGAGGCTCGCGCAAAACCGGGCGCAGTGCCCGATCGCTTGAGCAAACGTCAGGTGCTCGATGTGCTCACGCCGTTGTTCGCCGCGCGCGAACAACTCCCACGCAAACCCGAACTCTATCAGCTGATCGCGGAGACTTGGCGTTACTCCGGTCAGGCGCCGACTGCGGCCAATCTCGAAGTCGTCGCGGAGGGCGTGAACGTGTTTCCTCGGGACGTGGCACTCGTGCTCGCGGCAACCGAAGTGTACGCGAAGCACGGATTCACGCGTGAAGCTACGGTCCTCGCCGAAGGGGGTTTGAAGATCGCCAAGACCGGAGAGGCCGCGCGGCGGTTTTCAGAAATCATCGAGAC
>CAMLSH010000406.1 GCA_946482625.1 uncultured Opitutaceae bacterium | reverse complement strand
CGCTTCGCTCCGTCCGGAGTGCAGGCGGAACTCCTAAAGGGGACCTGTGCAATAGAGCTCACCCGAAACAGCGTTTGAAGAACCCGATTCCGAGTCCGTGCACAGAAGTTTGTCTAGCGTCATGAGCGGTTGAAACTCCGGCCGTCCTGCCGCGCAACCGTAAGGTCTGAACCCACTTTGCGGAGGCCGGTCGTGACTTGATTTCAAAACAGACACATCCCAGAGCTATCGACATGACCCTTGTTTACGTTGTCGCCGGCCAAAACGAGCGCTTCGTGAACATGGCCCTGCTTTCCGCCCTCACCTCGCGGCGCGTACACCCCCAAGCCCGGATCGAAGTGTTTCGGTGGACGAAAAACGCGCTCACGCCGGCTTGGCGAAACTTGGCCCGAACGGTTGACCGCATTCACGAGATCGAGGTGCCCGATTGCTCCTGCCCGGTGGAGGCCAGTCGCTTCCTAAAAATCACCGCCCGCCATCGCCTCAACGGCCCGTTTGTATATGTGGATGTCGACACGCTTTGGGTCGCCCCCTTCCCCGCCCACCTGCTCGCCTCCGGCAAAATCATGGCTGCAAGGGATCGCTATCGAAATGCGCCCCTCCCGCGTTGGCCGGGATGGGTCGAGCCCACTTTTAGCCGCTGCGACTGGCCCTATCCGACTCGGCGCTACTACAATTCGGGGGTGATCGTCTGGCCGGACTCACCGGCAGCGACACTTTTTGCCGAACAATGGCTGACCCGCTGGCGCCACTCCACTCGCCTCACCGGACGCGCCATCGACCAGCCCGCGTTTAACTCACTTTTAGACCAGACCCCAAAAGCGCACTTCAGCCTGCTCCCCGACACCTGCAACGCCCTGGTTGATGCCGACCCGCATCTGGCCCGCGGCGCCTGTCTCTGGCACTTTTTCAATTACCCCGATGAAGACAACCTGCTCAACAACCTGCTCGAAGCCCGGTCCTGCGGACAGCCGGACTGGACCCGCTACGAGCAAGCCGTCGCCCAACGCTGGCCCGGGCCCGGCCCCTTGCAGCCGTGGTGGCGCGTCCGGCTCGACTTTTGGCGTCGTGCTTGGCGGCAGCTGAAACGGGAACGCAGGCAACTTGGCCGAGCCCCCGCCCAGCCGGTCCAATGATCCGGGTCCGTGGCAAGAATTTCGCAGATCCATCGGCCACAAACCACAGGGTTCCTCTCGCCCCGGACTACGCTCTGCTCCACTCCTCCACACCACCCGCCGTCTGCTCGCAGTAGTCCTGCGAAATCTGCTCGTCGCCGCGCATACGCGTCGCTGCTTCACGCTTTTAGGCCGCATGCCCGCGCCCGTGGCCCTTGTTCGACCGTGCCCTCAGCAAACGCATTCATGGCGCGAGAGTCGCGCGCGCATGGCACGAAGTGAGTCCTGATTGAACGGGTCCGAGCCCGCGCGGACGTCTTGGTGCATGTCACGTTGAGCATCGCCTCACCAGAATTCCGGGAAGAGCAAAAATCCTATTCTGGCGATTTCGTCTATTTCATCGCCGGTTCAACCGCACAAAAAAACCCCGGTTCCGCAGAACCGGGGCTGGACGTAAAATCCACGGATGGGATGCGCTTACTTGAAGCTCAGCACCAGCCGCGCGAAGTAAGTCGTATCCAGCTTCTCCACACCCGGCGCCGGTTCGCTGTTGAAATCGTTGCTCACGCCGAGACGCATTTTCCACTTCGGATCGGCCAGCGGCAGCTCGAGGAAGGACTCATGCTGGGCGCGGTAGTTGCCGAAGTCTTCGAACAGAGGCACCCAGGACAGACGGTTCACGAGCGACCAGAATTCGCCGGTGTACTCGTGGGCCAGACCGAAATCCAGACCGGCCGCTTTCACATCCTCGATCAGCGGGCTCTTGTAGCCTTCATAACGGAACGACACACCAGCGCGGCCCGTCAGGAGCTGCTTGGGTTTCTTGATGAAATCGTACCCGAGACCGGCGGCGGCGATGTTGTAGAGCTCGATGTCCTTGATGCGATCGAAGCCACCTTCGTTACGCGCGTACCAGGAAAGACGGCCCGCGAAATTATTCGCGTAATCGACGCCCGCCTTGAATTGGTCCGCCGATTTTTCCCCATCGGTTTCCTGACGGTCGTAGGCCGTGTAGAACTGCAACGTGTCCTGCGCGGTCTTCTGCACGGCGCGCGCGCTGAACGAAGTGCCCATCTGATCCTTGTTGCCGCTCTTACCCGTGATATCGACGGCGACTTCGTACGCCCAGCCGCGCTGAAGCGCGAGGAGCTCCGGATCGGTCGTGCCGGGCGCCCAGGTGATCTGGACCTTGTCCATCGTCGTGTTGATGGAGCCGGCCGGCCCGCTGACCACCACCGCACCGCCGCCCGCCGGACTCGCCAGCGTGCCTTGGATGACGGTGCCGCCTTCGAGGCGCACATTGAGCGGCTCCTCCGTGGCGATGGTCACCACCTCGGACTGCTTCACTTTGATTTCTCCGGCGAAATCCGTATCCACAAAGACAGAACTGCCGTCGATCTTGACGACTTTGCCCGTGATGCGGGATCCGCTCTTCGTCTCGACGACATCGGCGGACAGTTGCGCGACCGCGCACAACGCGACGGTGCAGGCCGCGAAGGCCTTGGTGAGGGTTGGTAGTTTCATCACCTCCCGAGCTATGCAAGGCCCTCAAGCTGTCAATCGGCTGTTAAGTTCCCCGGCTCTCGCAGCAAAGCCCGCACACTCGACAACCCCCGCCGCGCCGCCTTCGCTCCGGCACACTCAAACCCGACTCATGCCCGCCGACTCCACCCTCTCCCGCCCCGCCCTCATCGTCGCCGACCAGTGGAAAGACTACCAACTGCTCGACGCCGGCAACGGCATGAAACACGAACGCTGGGGCCCTTACACACTCGTGCGCCCCGACCCGCAAATCATCTGGCCCCGCTCCGGCGGCGCTACGAAGTGGGAGAAATGGGACGGCTTCTACCACCGCGCCGACACCGGCGGCGGCAAATGGGAATACCGCCGCGAACTCCCCGACCACTGGAAAATCAACTACGGCCCGCTCACGTTTAAGATCCACCCCACGTCCTTCAAACACACCGGCCTCTTCCCCGAACAAGCGGTGAACTGGGATTGGTTTTCCGCAAAAATCCGCGCCGCCAAAGCCGCCGGCCGCGACGTCAACGTGCTCAATCTTTTTGGATACACCGGTGCCGCGACCTGCGCCGCAGCGAAAGCCGGCGCCAGCGTCACTCACGTCGACGCCGCCGAAGGCATGGTGAAATGGTGCAAAGAAAACGCCGCCCTCTCCGGCCTCACCGACGCGCCCATCCGCTACCTCACCGACGATTGTCTCAAATTTGTCCGCCGCGAAATCAAACGCGGGAAGAAGTACGACGCCATCATCATGGACCCGCCCACCTACGGTCGCGGCAGCGCCGGCGAAATGTGGAAACTCGAAGACCACCTCTGGGAACTCCTGAGCGAGTGCAAACAAGTCCTCACCGACCGCCCGCTCTTCTTCCTGATCAACGCCTACACCGCGCGCCTCTCGCCGACCGTCGTCGCCAACCTGCTAACCGGCCTCATGGAAGGCGTCGGCGGCACGATAACGGCTGGCGAAGTGGGATTGCCGATACAACGCGACGCCCGCACCCTCCCCTGCGGCATCTACGGCCGCTGGGAGGCGTGAGCG
>CAMLSH010000405.1 GCA_946482625.1 uncultured Opitutaceae bacterium | reverse complement strand
CGGCGCTCTCTTTGCGGCGTCGCTCATCGAGCGTGTGTGTGTGTCCGCACCCCCATGTTGCGCACCTCCTTCCCGCCCGCCCGTCCCCTGCTCGCTCGCTCGTTCGTTCTGCTGACGTTCTTTCTCGCTGCCACTCTGCACGCCCAGCCCTCCGGCGGCCCCTACGGTCCGCAGCTAAAAACCTACGCAGTGCCGTCGGATGCGAAGCACGTTTACTACGTCGCGCCCAATGGCAAAACCGACGCTCCCGGCACCACGCCCAACTCCGCCACCACTATCGAGTCGGCACTCGCCCGCGTCGTCACCGGCGACGCCATCATCCTCCGTGGCGGCGTCTATCGCGCCGGTGATCTCGTGCTCAACCAAGGGGTCACGATCCAGCCCTTCGCCGACGAGCGGCCCATTTTCAAAGGCACCAAAATCGCCGCTGAGTGGACCGCCCTCCGCGAAGGTCTTTGGCGCACCTCTTGGAAAAATCTGTTCCCCTCCGCGCCGCGCGATTGGTGGCGGCGCGACCGCGAGGGCATGTTCACGCCTCTGCATCGTTTCAACAACGATATGGTCTTCATCGACGGCGTACCGCTGCGCTCCGCCGGCTGGGAAGGCGAACTGACTCCAGATTCCTACTACATCGATTACGCATCCGGCCACGTCTACATCCGCACCGACCCGACCAACCGGCTCGTCGAAATCACCGCGTGGGACATCGCTCTCCTCCGCACCAGCAAGTCCGCCCACGGCAAAGAAAACGACCGCAAGGGTTACACGCTTCGCGGCATCACCTTCACGCAATACGCCTACCGCGCCCTCGAAGTAGAGGGCAAACGCGGCGCCGTTCCCGCCACCGAGGAGCCTACCGACGACCCCGTCGGCCTCGCCGATCCCGCGACCTTCGGCAAAGAAGTCGTCGGCACCGTCATCGAGGACTGCGCGATCACGCACTGCTCCCGCGTTGCCGGTTATTTCCGGGGCGACGGCCTCGTCATCCGCAACTGCCTCGTGAGCGACACCAGCACCGAGGGCATCTACGTCATCGGTTCCTCTGACTGCCTGCTCGAGCGAAACATCATCGCCCGCAACAACGTCGAGCAACTCACCGGCTACTACCCATCCGCCGTGAAGATTTTCAACCAAACCCGCCGCGTCGTCTGCCGCGACAACCTCATCCTCGACAACCCGCACTCCAACGGCGTGTGGTACGACGTTGGCAACATCGACGGCGTCTTCGTCAACAACTGGGTCGAGAACTGCCTCGACGGTTTCTTCTTCGAGATTTCCAAGGGCGTCACCGTTGCCGGAAATGTTTTCCTGAACTGCGAAAACGGCACCCGCATCCTCAACAGCTCGCACGCGGATATCCGCCAGAACACTTTCGTTAACGCCACCGCCCGCTTCGAGCGCAACGAACGTAGCGCCACCGGCGACCACTTCGCCTGGCACCCGGCCACCGGCCCCGACGTCCACGAACGCGACGGCCACGTATTTGTCGGCAACTTACTTATCGCCGACGCCGGCTTTGCCCGGCCGCTTCTCCACGTCGGTCAGTCCAAGATTCTTAAAGGCAAAGTCACCGGCCCCCACTTCGCCGCTTCCGACCACAATTTCTACGCGCGCCCCGTTCCCGTGTCCGAACGTCCGCTGATGACCTGGAGTCCCGCCGAAGGCCCCGGCGATTCCGATTCGTTCGCGACGCTCGCCGCCTTCCGCCAGAAACACTCCGTTTTCGAGTCAAATAGCCAATTCATCGCCGCCGAGCCCGGCGCCGTGATCCGCAGCCTGGAATTGAAAAACCTTCAACCAACACGTCCGCTTCCGATCCAGGCGCCGCTGCCCGCCGGGATCGTCCGCCTGCTCCGCTGGCCGGCCCGCGCGAGCTACTCGCCCGGAGCGTACCAGCCGGAGTAAAAGCGCCTGCGGGTTGTCCGCGGCTAGTTGCTCCAGAGTGCGAACCGGAGAAATCCGGAACCAAATGCCGACGTGAGCGTGCGCCAGCGCGCCTGGTCACTGACGTCACCGGTTTCCACATACGGAAGGATCGCGGCCCCCTGCACGATCAAAACCAGGTCGAACTTCGGCGGCTGCGCAGCCAGCCGTGCCAGATTGATCCCGCTCCCCGGCTTTAACCGCCAGTGAGGCAGCAACTTTTTGCCCGCGAGAATCCCGTCCACCTCGTCCAGGATCACTCGCCAGCCATCGATCTCCGCCTGGGTGATCTTGCTGCCGGCTGGCCCGGTCTGACGCGGCGAAGGCAACCACTCGTGATCGTCATCCTCCTCCGCGAGGACGCGTTCCCAGCACAAACGGCTGCACAAAACGCCCGCCCGGAACTCCGCCAGCGCACCGCGAATTCCCGTGGGCTCGATCGCGTTGAGGCGCATCTCGTGCAACGCGGCGATCAAGTCAGCCCACTCTCCAAAATCCCGTCGTTCGCCCTTCGCGTATTGGGAAATCGGAGGCAGTGGATTCGGCGAATGAAAAAGCAGGTGTGCGCATTGATCCCAGACCGGCTGCCAGTCGTAGGCGAGGAACACATCCAGAGAGCCTCCGATAAAATGCGTGTAGCCCTTCAACCAGACCGCATCCGCCGAATCGAAATTCACCACCAGCTCCTCGCCAGTCTGGCTCCGCAGCGGCAGGATTGCGCCCAGCGTGTTGATCAACGGATCACCCGGCACGCCTGCGATGTTTGTCAGGCGAATCTGTGAGAGATTAACCTGAACCTTGAATTCGTCCGCACCCACCGAAGCCAGCGTGGCGTTTGCCCGCCGGATCGCTTCGCGGAAATTTTTGAAAAGCGCCCGGACCTTCTCGGGCGTCGCCTGCACTTCAGCATCGCCCTCGGTCGATCTGGGCAAAATCCGGAAGAACGGAAGACTGCGTGTGGCCTGCGATTGCTTCACTCCGAGCTTCGCGGCGTCAGCCGAGAACGCCTGCAGGCCCTGCAACAGTTGAAGCATTCCCAGCGAAAAGCGCCCGGCGTCATCCGCGGGCTTGGCAAAAGCAACGAGTCCTTTGTCGATCTCGCCCGCTCGGAGATAGCCATCGAGCCGCTGATCCACGGCGTATCCGGAAGAAACGATACAGAGCCCCAAAACCGCCAGCCTCATCAAGGTTTTCATCGGGCTGCAAATTGAAGGATGGGCTATAAAACACCATGCTGAATATCCGCCCCCGCAGCCACTCCTGGAGGGCAGTCCGCGCCGTGCAGGCGACAACGCGAACGCCTATTTGAAAAGCACGATGGAAGTTCGAGGTGGATGTCTTTGCGGCCACACGCGGTACGTACTGCATGCGACGCCGCGTTCACGGACCGATTGTCATTGTCTCGATTATCCTCGCAGCGCGGGCGCGCCCTATGTCGCGTGCGGCGGCGTGGACCGAACCGAGTTTGCGATCGAGCGAGACGACATTCGCTGGGGGCATTACGCGAAACGAATCCGCGGTTTCGCAGCCCGCTGCGGAACTCATATGGCGCTGCGGGATACGGCCGACTCCGAAGACATCGAAATCACGCTCGCCTCCCTGAACGATCCGGCGCCGTTTCCGCCCGAGAAAATTATTTGGACCGAAGACAAGTTGCCTTGGGTAACTCTCGATCCGCGCATCCCCGCTTTTCCGCGCAACGCTCCCCCGCCAGGTTGCTGACATAGGGCTGTCAGGAAACGGCGCTACTCTAGCGTCACGATGATCACA
>CAMLSH010000404.1 GCA_946482625.1 uncultured Opitutaceae bacterium | reverse complement strand
GCTTTTTTCTTATTGGCCGGATCCTTCTGCTTGAGGATGTCGGCGGTGATTTCGATGAGGAAGCTGTCGAGGGCGCCGGCGTTCCACTTGGAGAAGATCTCGCCCATCTCGGCGGGCTTGAGGCCGAGGAGGCCCTGCATGAGGGCGTAGGCCTCACAGATCATCTGCATGTCGCCGTACTCGATGCCGTTGTGAACCATCTTCACGTAGTGGCCGGCACCGTTTTCGCCGATGTAGGTGGTGCAGGGCACGCCGCCCTTGACGGGCTGGCCGGGCTTCGCGCCGGTGATCGGGCGACCGGTCTTGGCGTCGACCTTGGCGGCGACGGCTTCCCAGATGGGCTTCAGTTCTTTCCAAGCGGCGAATTCGCCACCGGGCATGAGAGATGGGCCGAAACGAGCACCTTCTTCACCGCCGGAGACGCCGGAGCCGATGAAGCGGAGACCCTTTTCCTTGAGGGCTTTTTCACGGCGGATCGTGTCGGTCCAGAGGGCGTTGCCGCCGTCGATGATGATGTCGCCTTTTTCGAGGAGCGGGATGAGGCCGTCGATGACGGCGTCGGTCGCTTTGCCCGCCTGGACGAGGATGATCATCTTGCGGGGCTTCGCGAGGGACTTCACGAAGTCTTCGAGCGTCTTGGCTCCGACGAGGCCGCCGGGAGTGTTCAGGTTTTCGGAAACGAACTTCTCGGTCTTCTCGACCGTGCGGTTGTAGACCGTGATCTGGAAGCCGTGGTCGGCGATATTGAGGGCGAGATTCTGACCCATCACGGCGAGGCCGATGAGTCCGATGTCGGAGAGGGCTTTAGGCATAAAGGGTCCGTTGTTTAGACAGAAAGCCTTTGGAAAAACCACTCTAAAAACGGCAGAAAGTTCACGTGACCGCGTTAGTCCGGTCGGGGCGCGCGGGACGGGGGGCTGGGAGTGCTCGCGCGGAGTGATAGCGCGCGCGGCGGTCGGGCAGAAGCGCCTTACTTTTTGGGCGCGGGCGCTGACGGCTTCTTGGGGGCTTTAGTGCCGTCTTCGTTGATCGAGCGGAGTTCGCCGCCACCCTTGGTCGGGAAGAAACCGGAATCCGCGATTGCTCCGATGATCGGAGTCATGAAAGCGGGTTCATCCCGCTCGTACACCCAGCGGAAGCCGACCACGCCGCCCACCACAAAGACGATCAGGCCAAGCACGAGCTTGTTCATGTGAAAGACCTTCTGGACAACGATGACCGCGACGATGAAGCCGACGATCACCGCGAAGGCTTTGATCCAGAACATGGCGGGCACGTCTTTGATCTTTTCGAGCGCGGTGGCAGCAAGGAGCAACATGGGAACGGCGCGAAACGTGGAGTTTTGCCAGCGCGGAGACGAGGCGAAATCCGGGGCATGGCGGGCTTTAGCTTTGTTTTGGCAAATGGCGCGCAGGGAGCCGAAGAGGCAGTTGTGGCGAAATGAGGGCCGAGCGGGCGGGCAAGGTGCGGAGACATGGGGTGGCTGTGACGGGTTGGGGAACGCCTCGGCGGTTTCGTCTGGGGCGTTGCCAGCTTTGGCGCCGCCGGCTCAGTATCGCGCCATGGACGCTCCGGCTTTTACGCACCCACGCCCTGCTCAGCAGAAGAAGCCGAGCCTGCCCATCAGCGAGAGCCTGCGGACGTATTTGCGCCGCTATCGACGCGAGCGGGAGCTCCCGGTGACTTATCAACGGCTGCGGCGGTTCGCGGAGTCTGCGCCACTCAACGATGCGGAAGGCAAGCCGACGCTTTGGGAGACGGTCGTGTACGATCAGCTGGAGATGGAGTCGCTCCAGGACGGGCTGAAGCGGCTTTACGCGCTCCTGCGCGTGGACGGCGATCTGGCCTTCATGAGCCACCTATACGTGGACCGCATCGACTTCTGTGCCTTCGGCAATTCGGCGCCGTTTCGTATCCGGATCGTCAATGCCTACAACGACAACCCGGACTATTTCTACATCAAGCGCGGCGATGCTTCGCGCGTGTTCGGACTGGAGCTGGAGCATTTGTTGTCGCCGAACCGCATGCATTTTCTCACCCACGGTGACACGCTGGTGGAGGAGCATATCGCGGGAATACCGGGCGATGTGTTCGCGCAGCGGTGGTTGACCAACAAGGAGCTGAAGCCGATCCGTGTCGCCAAGGAACTGGTAAAGTTTAACGAGCGCTGCTTCGTGCGCCTCCTCGGCGACATGCGGGCGTATAATTTTGTCGTGGTGATCACGCCGGATTTCGAGGGCGCGCAGATCCGCATTCGCGCGATGGATTTCGACCAGCAGTCGTACGAAGGGCGCATGAATTTGTACCGGCCGCAGTTTTTCAAAGACAACCAGCCGCTGGCGTTTTTCTGCATGAAGCATCTGCGCGTCGAGACCGCGCGCCAGTATCAGCGCGAGGAACAGGTGCTGATGTTGCAACGCGCGGCGGTGATCGAGGAGCGGCTGGAGATGTTGCTCACGGCGATGTCCGACGTCGCGCTCGCGCCGCCCGACAATGTGATTGAGCTGCGCGAAAGTCTCGCGGCGCACTATGGGCGCTCGGCGTATCTGCGGTGTATTTCGGTCGGCGAACTCATTCGCGAGAACCTCGAGTCGATTCGGCAGAATGTGACCGCCCCGCCGTTTTCGGCAGAATCGCCAGGCGAGATCGAGGGCGGCTGAGCACGAGAATGCGCTGGAACGCGGGCGTTATCGCTCGCTCTGGCGGGTTAGGGATAACCCGCCCTACCTCAGACTGGATTCGCCGGCGAAGTCGCCGCGGGTGGCGCAGTTGATCCACTGGGTCGCGCCGGTGGCGTAGTGTTCTTTTTTCCAGATGGGGACGCGGGCTTTGGTTTCGTCGATGATGTAACGGCAGGCGTCGAACGCCGCGCCGCGATGTGCCGCGGAAACACCCGTCCAGACGGCGAGATCGCCGATCTGGAGATGACCCACGCGGTGGATACAGACGGCGTGGGTGAGGGAGAATTTCTCGCGAGCTTCGGCGAGGATGCGCGCACCTTCTTTTTCGGCGAGGGCGGCGAACGATTCGTACTCGAGCGACTGCACGGGCTGGCCTTCGTTGTGGTTGCGGACCCAGCCTTCGAAAGTGACGCAGGCGCCGGCGTGAGCGTCGTTGAGCGCGGTTTTCAGCGCAGCGGGGTCGAGCGGGTCGGCGGAGATGCGGAACGTGAACATAGCGGCGAGTCGGCGGAGATGTTTCCTATGAAAGGCACCGAACGCACGAAAACAAAACCGAGCAGAATGGAAGAGTGTTGGGGCGGGGCAACAGGCAGTGGGAAATGAAAAGGCCCGAGTGTGAGCTCGGGCCTTCGCGAATAACGTTTGCCGGAAAGCTGGCTGGCGGCCGGCGTGCCCGGGTTAGAGTTTGCCGGCTTCGAGGCCGAAGTAGGCTTCGGCGTTTTTGTAGCAGATGTTTTCAATCATGCCGCCGACGAGCGCGCGGTCGGCCGGGATGAGGCCGGCATGGATGTCGTTGCCGATCATCGAGCAGAGCAGGCGGCGGAAATACTCGTGGCGGACGTAGCTGAGGAAGCTACGCGAGTCGGTGAGCATGCCGACAAAGCGGCTGAGGAGGCCGAGCTGAGAGAGGGCATTGATCTGCCACTCCATGCCTTCTTTTTGATCGAGGAACCACCAGCCGGAGCCGAACTGGATTTTTCCCGGGATGACGCCGTCCTGGACGTTGCCGATCGCGGTGGCGAAGACGTAGTTGTC
>CAMLSH010000403.1 GCA_946482625.1 uncultured Opitutaceae bacterium | reverse complement strand
ACCTTCACCGCCTCGCGCTGTACCGACGCGGAAATCCCCGGCATCATTCGCAACGTGTACGCGAAATACGGGTACATCGCAGACCCGCACACCGCGTGCGGCTTCAAGGACATCGCCACGGATCGCCCCAGCGTGATCCTCTCCACGGCGAGCCCGGCAAAGTTTCCCGAAACAATCATCGCCGCCATTGGCGTGGAGCCGAAAGATCCCAGCCTCGAAGCCCTCAAGGCGAAGCCGCTGGCGAAACACAAAATCGTGGCCGATCCGGCAACGATCAAAGCGTTCATCGAGCAGCACGGCGTCTGAACCAGAAGCCGCGTCGCCGCGCGATACGACGATCGCGGCGGCGCGGATGACGCTATTGCGTGCCCGCTATTCTGCGCGGCTGCTCACGTGCGGGCGGCGGCGTCTGTCGAAATGGCCGCCGCCATTTGACTTCGCGAGTGCCCACAGTTCGTTGCCCGTGTGAGCCTAACCCTTCGCGAAAAATATCCTCGAGTCCGTGCGTTGCGCACGGACCTCGTGGTCACACCGGATTTGCCCGGTGTCGCGAGCTGACGAACTTCCTGCGCGCGAATGACGCGTCCGAGTTCGCCGGCCTGGCGGGCACCGGGTCTGGGTCGGAAACACGGCATGGCCGCTCCTTTCCGGCCTGTTCTTTTAGCTATTTGGCGTCCAGCCAGCGGCCCGAT
Source organism: uncultured Opitutaceae bacterium (assembly GCA_946482625.1). Next base: position 3,042 of record CAMLSH010000403.1, on the reverse strand, counting down.
CGGTCGTCTGCCGAACGCCACACCCCAGACAAAATTCAGCCTGCAATCACGTTCGCGCATGACGCGGCGGGGTCGCGAAACCGACAAAAACCATGACTGCAAAAACGATTCAAATTTCTGAAAATGACCGCTCACGCCTCCAGCTCTTGTTGTCTGCGCTCGGTCCCGATTCCCGCACTGCCAAGATAGTTTCCCGTCTTCGCGACGAGATCGAACGCGCGCGTGTGGTGCCCGTGCTTCCGCCTGAAACGGTGGGCTTGGACAGCACCGTCGACGTACTCGATCTCGATTCGCGCGAAGTGGACCGTTTCACCCTGACCTTGCCTGATCGCGCCGACGCCGCGCAGGGAAGGCTCTCGATTCTCGCGCCGCTGGGCACCGCGCTTCTCGGTTACTCCATCGGCGACGAATTCGCCTGGGAGATGCCCGGTGGGGTGCGCCGCCTTCGCATTCAACAGGTGCTCCAACCGGCGGATGCATCCGCCGTTCGCTAATCAAATCGTCTCCTCAATCAGCCACCTCTGCACCTCGTCTTCTCATGAATATTCTCGAACAAATCCGTCCTGAATCCTCCGCCACCGACGCATTCACGAAAACCGTACTCAACGCTGGCGAGCTCCGTGGCTCGATCACGCTACTCGCGGCGGGCGCAGAAAATCTCGCCGCCGAATCCGCGGTCGAGCGTGTGCTCTTCATTGCCCAAGGCAGCGTCGTCGCAACTGTCTCCGATGTGAAATACGTGCTCGCCGCCGACGAAGCCTTCGTTGTCGCCCCCGGGCGTTCGTATTCGGTCCACAACAACGGCGATTCGCCGGCGAAGATCTTCACGCTGGCGTTGCCCTCGCGCCCGCGGTCGGAGCCGCAGCTCGTCGTTTTGAGCTGACTCCTCTGGCCAGCCCGTTCGTTCGTTCAGAACGGGCGGTCGGATTTCCGGTGTTGGACGTAAAGAGCCGTCGCTTGCGAGCGGCGGTTCACGTCGAGCTTGTCGAAGATGTTGGCGAGGTAGTTCTTCACCGTCTTCTCGCTGAGATTCAGGTCGAGGCCGACTTCCTTGTTGGTTTTGCCCTCGGCGATCAACGCAAGCACACGGCGCTCTTGCGGCGAGAGCGACGCGAGGGCATCGCCGCCCGCACCGCCGCTCTTCACGAGTTTCATCACGCGCGCCGTCACCGCGGGATCGAGAATCGACTTGCCGGCGGCGACATCGACCACCGCCTGCACGAGGCCGCGGCTGTTGATTTCTTTGAGCAAATATCCGTGGCCACCGGAGCGGATCGCTTCGTCGACGAGATGATCGTCCACGACCGAGGTGAGAAAGAGGATTTTGGTCTCCGGCAGGCGCTGCTGGATGAGACGACACGCATCGAAGCCCGTGCCATCGGGCAGGCGTATGTCCATCAGCACGACATCGGGCCGAAACTTGTCCGCGGCTTCGACCGCGCTCGCGACATTTCCCGCTTCGCCGACGATCTGGATGGCCTGCTCGGCCATGAGCAGCGCACGAAGCCCCATGCGGACGAGCTCACTGTCGTCGACGAGCAACAGTTTCAAGGAATGGGCGTGGAAGGAACTACTCATGGGGCGGAGGGCGATTGCAGAACCATCGTCAGGATGAGCTTGGTGCCAACGCCGGGCGAACTGGAAAATTGCAGTTTCCCGCCGACCCGTTCGGCGCGGGCCCGGATGTTGACCAATCCGTGTCCGCCGCCGCTCGCGGTTTCAGGCGAGAAGCCGCGGCCATTGTCCTGCACGAGGAGGCAGAGTTCTCCCGCGCTTTCGTGGAGACGGATCGTGATATGCGTCGCGCCGCCGTGGCGGAGGCCGTTGCTTACGGCCTCGCGCGTGATCTGGAGCAGATGCATGGCGTGCTCTTCGTTGAGCAAACTCGCGGCGGCCTCATCGATCCGCAGATCGTAGGTCACAGCGCGTCCGGCATCGAGCGTCTGCGTGAGCGAGCGGATCGACTCGGCGAAACTTTGTTGGCGCAAGCTCTCGGGCGCGAGACCGGCGATGTAGCCGCGAACTTCGCGGATGGTGGTGTTGATGGTTTTGACGCCCGCCTCGAGCTGGCGGCCGGCCTCGGCCGGATCGAGAGCGATCAAGTTTTTCGCGGCCTCGACGGTGAGTCCGGCGGCGTAAAGCGATTGGATGATGCCGTCGTGAAGATCGTGGCCGAGCCGGATTTTCTCTTCTAGCGCGCGATTGAGAAGGGTCTGCTGGAAGTGCGCGTCTTCTTCCGCTCGGAGACGCTCGTTGCGCTCGTGTGCAAGTTCGGTGCCCTGACGCACGGAAACTTTGGCGAGGTGGGTGAGGCTTTTCATCTCGGCGTGAGCCGACGACGTACCGCCAGACAAGGCTTCGATTTGCCGCAGACTCTGCGTGCGCAAAGAGAAAATCACCGCCACGACCAGGATGAGTAGTAGCCCGAGTCCAAGGAAAAGCAGCAGCACGGCGCTTTGCTGGTAAAGCGAGACGAGGTGAACGACCGCAGGCGGTGTGAATTTGACGCGGACCTGCTGTGCAGGCTGCTGGCCATCGGATGGGAAGTGGCGGGTGAACTCCCAGCGCACGGACCGGCGGGTGTTGGTCGTCGCGGGACCCGCGGCGTCGCCATTTGCTGGAGACACGATGACCGTTGCCCCGAGCACGGCGGAAAGAGAACCGATGGTTTTTTCGTCCCACGGCGGCGGCTCGATACGGGCGAGGGCGAGAGTTTGATCGAACTGCGCTTCTTTGGCCGCCACCATTTCCCGCTGGATGCGCTCCGTGTGACCTCTCAGCCAGTGCTGCGTGAGAACCAGCGCCGCAAGAAAGAGCAGCAGCAGGACGAGGGCGAGGCCAGCCAGGCGGGCGATGCGGTTCATGAAAGGGGCCGCCGACAGACGTCGGCGCGAGGCGTTGGTTTAGCGCGCCTTCCGCCTTTCCGGCAAGCATGGCGCTCGCTCCGAAGGGTTTTCATAACATTTCGACTTTTGCCCGCGCGGCCATTTGTTAGGCCGTTCTGTCCATGAAAAACTTCTACATCACGACCGCGATCGACTA
>CAMLSH010000402.1 GCA_946482625.1 uncultured Opitutaceae bacterium | reverse complement strand
TTGAGGCTGATGGCGGCGGTTTTGGCGGTGGCGGGGATGAGTTTGAGCAGGATGTTGAACATGCCGAGGAGGACGCCGGCGCTCATGACGCCGCCGAAGATCCACATGCCCCAGAGCAGCCAGGCGTTGTCGGGGGTGAGAAAACACCAGAGGAAATTTTGCACCTGCCAGGTGACCATGCCGAAGAAGATGACGGGTTTGTTGCCGAAGCGGTGGGCGAGCGCGCCCCACGCGGGATAGGAAAGGACGCCGCCGACGCTGGTGAGTACGGTGAGCCAGCTGACGTTTTCGACGGTGAGTCCGAGTTGTTGATACATGAACACCGCGTAGAACGGGCCGATGCAGTTGGCGGCGAAACCCCACGCGGCGCCGAAGGCGACGAACCACAGGAAGGACGGCAGGCGGCGGAGCTCGGCGATCTGTTCGTGCCACGGGCGTTTCGATTCGTCGGTGCCGGAGGCGAGTTCGGGGGTGCGCATGACGACCTGGTACCAGGTCGAGAGGACGCGGAGAGCGACGGCGCCGAAGAGGACGAGTTGGAAGGCGAGGACGGAGCTGTTGTAACGCCGCAGGAGCGTGCCGACGGAGATCAGAAACGCGGCGGTGGCGACCTGGATGACTTGGTTACGGACGCCGAAGTATTTACCGCGGATGCGGCCGGGGACCCATTCTTGTATCCAGGAAGTCCAGCCAACGCCGGCGAGTGCAGCGGTGACGCCGAGGAGGGCGAAGATCGCGATGAACCACGGGGTGGTGCGGGCGGGATCGTCGGGAGGCAGCCAGAACATCGCGACGGCGAGCGCGGCGAGGAGGACGGATTGCGCCGCAGCACTCAGATAGGCGAGACGTTGCGGACGGATTTTTGAGAGGAGCGGGGTGAGGCCGAGTTGGAGGAAGTTACACCAGAAAGGCATCGAGACGATGATACCGTAGGTGCTGGGCGGCAGCTGGTAGAGGCCGGTGAGGAGCGCGGCGGCCACGAAGTTTCCCGGGGTGAGCAGGAAGACGGCGGGCATCGCGGCGAGGCCGTCGTAGGTGCAGCGGCGGAGATTGCGGGCCAGCAGGGAAAGACGGGCGGTCGTTGCGTTGGTGCTCACGCGGAATAATGGGAAGGCACTCAATAACCATGCCGGGGCCGATCCAAGCGAAAGTCTTTCAACGGAAAAATACGGTTGCAGTCGCGCGCGCGCTGATCGGGCAGGTGCTGGTGCGGCGTCATGCGGACGGACGGGTGACGCGCCATACGATCACGGAGACGGAGGCGTATTGCGGCGAGGCCGATCTGGCGTGTCATGCGCGGGCGGGGCGGACGGCGCGGACAGAGGTGATGTATCGCGCGGGCGGTGTGTGGTACGTTTACCTCTGCTATGGGATTCACGAGATGCTGAATCTCGTGACGGGCCCGGAAGGGTTTCCGGCGGCGGTATTGATTCGGGGCGTCGCGGATGCGAGCGGACCGGGACGTTTGACGAAACGGCTGGAGATCGGGCGGGCGCTCAACGGGCTGGCAGCGACGGACGTGGAAAGTGGCCTATGGATCGAAGAGGGTGAGCGCGTGCCGAGGGAGCGGATACAGGTGACGGCGCGAGTGGGGGTGGATTTCGCGGGACCGGAGTGGGCGGGGAAGCCGTGGCGGTTTGTGATGGCGGAAGCAGAGGCGTCTCGTGGCGGGACGAAGGGAGCGAAGTTGGTCAGGAGGAAGTGACGGGTAATCGGTAGTCTGTAGTTAGTTGTTCGTGGAGGCGGCAGTGGCTGCGGCGAGATTGAGAGATGGTTTGGGTGTGACGTCGCTCAGCGCGCTCGGAGTGCGCGCTCCACCCGTCGGAGGCTGGTAGTCGGTGAGCCAGGCGGTGCCGGTGCCGTATTTGACGGAGACTTCGAGTTTTAGCGGGAGGCGTTTTTCGTCTTGGGAGATCCAGACGCGAACGCTGCCGCCGCGTTTGAACATGCCTTTGGGGTCTTTCTCCATGATGGGCTCGATCACGAGGGAGTCGCGGTCGCCGGAGGGTGTATCGATCCGTTCGATGCGCGTGGCGACGAGAGTGAGGTCGTAGAATTCATCATCGAACATGACGGTGGTCGGGCGACGGTCGCCGACTTTGAGATTCCACGCGCGGGATTCGATCAGGCTGGTGATGAGATCCATCGGCTGACCCGTGGGAAGCGGGATGTTGATGGATCGGTGGGGGCGGAGGAAATCTTCGTAGCGGACCACTTCGGCAGGGTAATCGAAGACGGCCATGGCCTGCGTCTTTCGTTTCTTCGAGGAGGTGCTGGCGGTGGCAGCGAGCATGCGGCCGTCATTGGCGTCGAAGATCGATTCGGCGCGTCCGTCGAAGGCGTAGAGTTTGCGGATGAACCCTTTGGTGGTGGTCTCGGTGGTGACACGGATTTGGGGGAGTCCAGCGATTTGCTCGGCGCGGGCGGCGATGGTGATTTCGCCGGCGTGGCTGAACAGGCCCCAGCCGACGCGGAAGGAAAAGCGTTCGCCGTCGCCGAAGGAAAGCGGAGCCGCGTCGAGGGGCGGAAGCGCGGCGGAGAACAGGACGCAGGTGATAAAAAGGCGGGTGAAGGAGGAGATCATGGTTGGCCGCGGGCGATGCCGGGCCGCTGGGGTTTGACTGCAAAAACGCGCGAAGGTGCAATCGCCCATAAGGTTTCTTCGAGCAGGAGTTGGTTGTTCCAAGCGGTGCCGGCGGCCCAGGGCGAGAAGGCGGGCAGGATGATGCGGCGGGGCGAGGCGACGAGGGCGGGGAGTTTCAGGCGTGTACCCGCGCCGTCGTAGAGCGAGACGGCGGGGTGATGGTGGCCGATGAGTTCGAGGGAGTTGGCGGGGATTGCTGAGGTGGGGGCGTCGCCGTGATGAAAGAAAAAACCGGGGCGTTGCAGGACCCGGGCGGTGGCGTGGGGCCAGCGGTGGTCGTGATTTCCAGCGAGAATCGAGACGGTGGATACGGCGGAGAAGTCTTTGAGAAACATTTCGGCGGCGGCGCGTCCGGAGAGGGCGTGGAGGGAATCGCCGAGCCAGATCATTTCGCGGGGCGCGTAGTCGCCGATGAGAGCGCGGAGGGTGGAGGCGATCTCGGCGTCGCCCCAGTTGGGAAGGAGATTACCGATGGCGCGGTGCGATGCGGCGTAGCCCCAGTGCAGGTCAGCGACGACGAGTGCGCCGAGCGGTGCGATGAAGAGCGCGCGGCGGGCGTCGAGCCAGAGGCCAGGAAGAATCTCGGTTTTGGGAGTGATCACGAGGTGAGGAGAATGACCAATGACGCAGTGACCAATGACCAGTGGAAGGCGGAGAAGCGAAGGCCGAATGCCGAAGGGACGGAGCGGAAGGGGTCGCGGTTGTATCGGTTGGCTTAAGTTTTGGCATTCGACCTTCGGATTTCGCCCCAATGTCATCACTCATTTCGCGGACTCCAAGTCCGCGCCGTACATGTCGTGGTAGAGGCGTTCGATCGTCGTTTCGGGGTCTTCGAGAGTCATTGTCTCTTTGATTTTGCTGACGTAGATGCCGAAAGAAAATGGGCTGACGCGATCGATGGGGAGGAGTTCCCAGCGGAGTTGGTGGACGTCGTCGAGGAACTGGAGGGCGCGCGGTGTATCGAGAAAGCGGAGCGTGGCTTCGGCGTAGGCTTCATCGAGGAGCGGGTGGTCGGGTTCGTGGCGGCGGAGGACGTCGAAGATGATCTCGGCGCTCCATTGGAGGGAACGCGCACCGCGCTCTTGTCCGTGGACGCGGCGCGGGACCATGAGGCCGGT
>CAMLSH010000401.1 GCA_946482625.1 uncultured Opitutaceae bacterium | reverse complement strand
CGGTCGGGTGCGAACCAGGTAAAGATCGCGAGTGTAATGGCCGGCACGATACCGGCCTCGGCGATTCCGAGAAGGAAGCGCGCGACGAACAGCTGCCCGAAGCTGTGCGCGGTGCCGCCGACCACGGTGGCGATGGACATGCCGAGCGTGCAGAGCCCGAGCATGCGGGCAGCGCCGAAACGGTCGATCCAGCCGCCGACGAAAAAGTACATGGCAGTGTACGGAATCATGAATCCCGTCACGAGCATCGAGTAGCCGCTGTTCGACAGGCCGAGCTCCTTGCCGAGCGTCGTCTTGAGGATGCCGAGCACGGCGCGATCGCCGGCGAAGAGCGCGAAGATGAGGCCGAGTACGGCGAGAATCCACCAGGCGATGCGAGGCGTGGAGCGAGATGGGGTCATGGGGAAAATGGGGCGGAAACTAAAAAGCCGGTGGCGGGAGATGCCACCGGCTGAGTGAATCCTAGATCGCAGACATGAGGAAGAAACCGATCAGAAGCGCACGGCGATTTCGGCTACGATGCGCGACGGCTGACCGCGTTCACGCACGGTCTGGATCTCGTCTTCATCGGTAAAGTTTTTCCAGCTGAGCTTGGCGGACCAGTTGCGCGTGCCGGCTTTCCAGTCGTAGCCGACGACGGCGTCGAACACCGTTTGCTTCGGCAGGTAGAGCCATGGGTTGTTGGATATCTCGGCTTTTTCGCCCGTGTAGTTGAAGCCGCCGGCGACCCAGAGGCCCTTCACGCGTTCGTTGAGGAAGCTGTAGCGGGTCCAGAAGTTGGCGCGGTCGCGAGCGGTGTATTGAGGGGCGGTGCCGAGGAGATACTGTACGTCGCGGGAGGCGATAGCTTTGTACTCGGTGGGCGCATAGCTCGCGCCGAAGTAGATCTGCCAGTTGTCGATGGGCGAGACGGTGAACTCGAGTTCGACGCCTTCGCTTTCGACGACGTTACCGGACTGGACTTGCGTGGTGAGCGTCTGGCCGCCGGAGCCGACTTCGACGAAGCTGAAGATGTAGTTCTCCTGTTTGTTGAGGAAGTAGGCGAGATTGCCGGAGATCTTGCCGTCGAGGAAATCGGCCTTGATGCCCGCTTCATAGCCGCTTCCGAGGAAGGGTTCGGCGAGGCGGTCGGCGACGCTGCGGGTCTGGAGCAGGGCGTTGGCGGCGGTGAACGATTCGCTGTAGCTGCCGTAGATCATCAAGTCGCGGCGAAGTTTGTATCCAGCGCCAAACTGCGGCGTGGTGCGCGTGGTTTCGAAGGATGGGCTGCGGCTGTTGTTGAGGGCGTTGACCGTTTTGGCTTTGGCCTTCGACCAACGAAATCCGCCGACGACGATCAGGCGTTCGTCGAGGAAGGAAAACTGGTTGGCGTAGTAGGCGCCGAGGTTTTCGAATTCGCCGAAAGTGTTATTCGTGAGCGGCCACGAGGAGACGGGTGAATCAATGTCGATCCAGGTGCTGCGGTTAAAGATGTCCCAAGCCGGGCCCCATTGTGATTGGGCGAGTTGTGACTGGTAGAGCTGGGTGATGCCACTGTTGCGCTGGAAGCCGACGAGCGGTTTCCAGATGACGCCGCCGAACTGGATCTTGCCCGCGCTCTCGACCTGGAGGGTGCGACGTTGCGTGTAGTTCATCTCGTAACGCATGCGGCGGACGAGCTGTGAGTTGGTGGCGATCTTGGAGATGTCGCCGATGTGATCGTTGAGGAAGATGCTGACAGACTTAAAGTCGGTGGGCACGCCGGCGAGGAAGCTGGCGGGAATGTTGACCGTGACGTCGCCGCGACCGGTCTGCTTCATTTTCTGAACGCTCTTGTTCCAGTCGTAGATGATGCGCGTGGTCCAATCCGGCGTGTGTTTGATTTCGTAGTCGGCGGTGAGGGTCTCGGCCTCGGTGTTCTTGTAGTCGAAGATGCTCGAAGCATTGTAGCGACGGTCGTCGATGGCGTAGTGGCCGAAGTACGTGAAATTATACAGGGCGGTGCCGGGATTCGCGGGATTCGGATAGAGCGAAGCGGTGTTGAGCGGGATGAGGATGCTCTGGCGCATGAGCGCTTGGGGCGTCTCGTCGCGTTTGTACCAGTTGTAATCCAGGTTGAGCGTGGAGTTATCCGTTACTTTCACGGCGAGGCTCGGGTTGATGACGAGGAGCTCGCCTTTCACTTTGTCGACGTAGCGCTCGAGGTTTTCCCACGCGGAGTTGAAACGGAAATACACGCGGTCGGTGACAACGGGCTGATTGATGTCCACCTGCGTGCGCGCGAAGTCGTAGCTGCCCATCTGGGCGGAGAACGCGCTGAACGGTTTCGCCTCGGGGCGTTTGGTGATGTAGTTCACCACGCCGCCGGGAGCGATCTGACCGTAGAAAAGAGAGGCCGGGCCTTTGACGACTTCGACGCGGTTGATGACGGAGCCGTCGACGTAGAGCGGGCTGTAGAGACCGTTGCGCTGCGGGACGGATTGGAAGCCGCGAACCATGACGAAAGCGTTGCCGCTGGAAAAACCTTCGGAGCCGCTGGTGACGGATGGCGCGAATTTGAGCACGTCGGAAAGTTCGCGGGTGCTGATGTCGGCGATGAACTGACCCGTGAAGGCGCTGACGGCGAAGGGCAGATCTTTGATCGGCGTGTCGATGCGCGTGGCGGAAACGGAATTTCCGGCTTGGTAACCTTTGTCCATCGCGGCGCTGACGGTGAACGCGCTGAGCGTGATGATCTGCTCGGGCTCGGCGGGTTCGGCGGTGTTAGCGGGTGGGACGGTTTGGGCAAAAACGCTCGCGGCTTGAGCTGAAGCCAGGAGGGCGACGCATAACGAGGGTAACGGTTTCATGGGAGTAGTATCGAACGGGTTGCGCAGTCGGAGCTGCGGTCGGGGCGGGATGCGGCGAGCTCACGCGAACCGAAGCGGTAGACAATATCTGGTGCATGCGCCACGTCGCACGACGCTCGATAGTGAGCGGTTGAGCCGGAGGAGCAGAGAGGCGGACGACCGGCGGACTCGATCGGGGTCGCGTGCGATCTGGAGCACGGGGCGAGCGGTAGGTTGGGGGGGAGTGCGTTTTTGTGTACGCAGCCGCGTCCGCTGGTTGGATACACGGGAATTAAGTGCGCGAGGGAAAGGCTGCGCGCGATGACATGGGCGCTGCTCAGGCGGAATCGTTGGGGCACAAAAAATTCCGCCCGTTATTTCACGCCAGCGATCTGAGGATGCGTGAAATAGGGCGGAATTTAATTGGTGGAGGTGGTGGGAGTTGAACCCACGTGCCCCCGGCCTTCATGCACCGCGTCTACCGTTGTAGTGAATCATTTATCTCGTCGGGGTTACGCTAATTCACGCGCTTAAGCCCTAACATACTCCCGGGTGAAGGTACGGTATGCGGCCCGCGAGTGGCTCCGCACACTATGCCTGCTGTCGACGTTCGTTCCGGCTAGCAGGTGTCGCCGGGCGAACGACGCTGCATTAAGCAGCGAGTGGCGCTTCTTCGTAGTTGCCTGTTATTTTTTTGAAGGGGGATTAACGAGGCCAACCTTCATCCTCGAACGGCAGCGGCGCACTCCAACCAAGGGTCGAATCCAGAACACCCCCAAATTCTAAAAAGTGGGAAAGTAACAAGGTCCAATGGCCAAGATGATGGCTGTGGTGGAATACTTGTGGATCGGCGTGCGGCCAATCAAAGAACGGGAGGAAGACGGTGCGCAGATTTTTGCGGATCGCAAGGGGGATTCGTTATCGGGCGCGTGGACGGCAGGGTGGGGCGCGCACTTTGGGACC
>CAMLSH010000400.1 GCA_946482625.1 uncultured Opitutaceae bacterium | reverse complement strand
TCATTGGTCATTGGTCATTGGTCATTGGTCATTGGTCATTGGTCATTGGTCATTCTTCGACCTTCGGATTTCCGCCTCAAATCTCCCACCTGACTGTAATCACCGCCCGCCCCTCGCCTCCCGTCCAGCCCACGGGCCCTTCTACTCCTCACTCTTTTCGCTCTTCACCTCTCACCCTTCACTCTTCTTCCGATGTCCTACCAACCCGCGCCGACCCGCTACGCCAATCCCGCCCTCTACCGCCGTACCGGCCGCAGCGGCCTGAAACTCTCCCGACTCTCCCTCGGCCTCTGGCATAATTTCGGCGACACCGATCTCTACGATAACAGCCGCGCCCTCGTCCTTCGCGCCTTCGACCTCGGCATCACCCACTTCGATCTGGCCAACAACTACGGCCCGCCCCCCGGCTCCGCCGAGAAAAACTTCGGCCGCATGCTCCGCGAAGACCTCGCCGCCCACCGCGACGAACTCATCATCTCCACCAAAGCCGGCTACCTCATGTGGGACGGTCCCTGCGGCGAATGGGGCTCGCGCAAACACATCCTCGCCAGCCTCGACCAAAGCCTCAAGCGCCTCGGCCTCGACTACGTCGACATCTTCTACCACCACCGCCCCGATCCCGACACCCCGCTCGAAGAAAGCATGGGCGCCCTCGCCCACGCCGTCCGCTCCGGCAAGGCGCTCTACGTAGCACTTTCCAACTACAACCCCGAGCAGACCGCCCGCGCCGCCGCCATCCTCCGCGACCTCGGCACGCCCTGCCTCCTCCACCAGCCGAAGTACCACATGTACGAACGCACGCCCGAGCGCGGCCTCTTCGATGTCCTCCTCAAAGAAGGTATCGGCGCCATCCCCTTCTGCCCGCTCGCCCAAGGCCTGCTCACCAACCGCTACCTCAACGGCATCCCCGAAGATTCCCGCGCCAACCGCGACCCGCGCTTCCTGAAACCTGAGCACATCACCGAGGCCAAACTCATCCAGCTCCGCCAGCTCAACGCCCTCGCCCAATCCCGCGGCCAGTCCCTCGCTCAACTCGCCCTTCTCTGGGTCCTCCGCCAGCCCGCCGTCACGACCGCGCTGATCGGCGCCAGCAAGGTCGCGCAAATCGAAGACAACTTGAACGCGTTAAACGCGCCCGACCTCACACCCGCCGAGTCCGCCCAAATCGACAAAATCCTCGGCAACGCCTAAGCGATCGCCTGGAGTCGCGCTTGCCAAGGCGCGGCTTCCGCCTTCATCCCCAACTTCCCGCATCCGGATCGCACGCGGGGATCTCGCCCGTCTGAATCAGCCCTTCGGCGGCCAGGTCGCGCCCTTTAATTCCGCCGGCAGTTGCGTAGGATCGACCGGGTAAATTTGCTTCAGATCGATCTCACCCGACGCGAACTCCTTGTCCGGAGCGCCCACGATCAACCACAGCGTTTCCTCGGTTTCCGAGTCGTTGAAAACCTGGCGCAACGCGGATGGGCCCACCAGCACGCCGCCATAACGCGGTACCGTCAGCGTTTCCTCGCCGACCCGTATCCGTCCTGTCCCTTCAAGCACGAAATAAAATTCCTCCGCGAGCACGTGTTTGTGCAGGGTGTTCGCACTTCTCGGCGGCAACCGCCAGAGCCGCGCGCCGAGTAATTCGCTGCCCGTGCGCTCCAGATAATCCGCATTTGGGATACGCATCTTGTTCGAGGGACGCCACGCCAGCTCGCCGGGCGTGATCAACCGATAACCGTCGATGGCTTTCATACGCTGGCAAGTTCCCGATCGCCCGACCACGACGCAAACCGCCGCTTTGCTGTGCTCCGGTGACGCGCGCCCCTCTGTGCCGCCACCACCCGGCTTGCTCCGCGCACGACCAACCACAGACTGGCTTCCATGGCGAATTACGCGGCGTTGATCCGAGGCATAGGCCCGATGAATCCCAACATGCGCAACGAGAAGCTCGCGGGTGTGCTCACCGGTCTCGGTTGCACAAGCATCCGCCCCGTCCTGACGAGCGGCAATCTGGTGTTCGGTTCCTCTGCGCGAAACACGGCCGCGTTGGAAACGAAGATCCAGAAGGCCTTCTCGGAAAAACTCGGTCTCTCCAACGACGTGATCGTGCGCAGCCAGCCCGACCTCGAAGCGCTCGTGAAGAAAAACCCCTTCAAAGGTCTCGAGCATGGTAAGCAGTGGTACCTCGTTATCACCTTCCGCAAAGACGGCGGGCCGCCGGTTTTCAACAAACTCGATCGCGCCACGATGGACGGCCCCGCCGTCATGGCTGCGCTGGAGAAACGTTACGGAAAACAGATCACCACCCGCACGTGGAACACCGTCCTCAAGATCGTCGCGAAAATGCAGACCGACGATTGATCGGCCCGCCTGCTCAAAACACCCCGCAAATCGAAATTCCCCGCAGGTTGTCATTTAGTGGAGACGCCCTCGCCGCAACGCGCGCAAACCTCTCGCGCGCCTACGCGCGCACTTCAACGCGTTTTCCCGTCCGCGCTGCTTCGTAGATCGCTTCGATGATCGCCATATGCTGACGCCCCATTTCTCCGGGCACCGGTGAGTCGCGACCGGTGATCGCGCAGTCGGCGAAGTCGTCCATCTGGAGCGCTTGTTGAGGGACGTTTTTCGGCACATCGAGCGGCCCGCGATGCGTGCGGCCGGAAATGCCCCGGTAACCGTACGCCGGTTGCAGCTCGATCCAGCCGCGTTCGCCCTCCGCACGAAAATTGCCGGTGTTTTCAGCGTAGCTCGTCGTTCCGTCGCACACAGCGCCCTCCGGAAACTCCAGCTGAAAGCGGATCGCCTCCTCCACCTCGGTGAACAACTCAGGATTCGTCTTGGGAAGTTCTTGGGCGGTCACCGCGACAGGCGATACTCCGCCGGCCGCGCGCACCGCCGCCTGGATCACGTAAATCCCCATGTCCATGAGCGGGCCGCCTCCGGCGAGAGCCTTCTCCACCCGCCACGTGCGCCTGAGCGCCCGGTAGCCATTGCTCCCGCTGATCTTCGTGAACACGCCGCACTCGCGCGTTCCGGCGAGCCGGTCCAGTTCCAGGTGATGCGGTTCAAACGCGAGACGGTATCCGATAGACAACTTCACACCCGCGCGACGACAGGCGCCGATCATCTCGTCGCACTCCGCCACCGAGTTGGCCATGGGCTTTTCGCAGATGATGTGTTTGCCCGCCTTCGCCGCCGCCAGCACGTGGTCGCGATGGAGTCCCGGCGGTGTGACAACGTAGACGATGTCGATATCCGGGTTTTTCGCGATCTCGCCGATCGTCTCGTAGCTATAGACCGCCTTCCCAGGAAAGCCGTACTGCCGGCTCCAACGTTGCCCCTTCTCAGCATCGCCTGTGATGACACCGGCCAGATGACAGTGCTGCGTCTTTTGCAAAGCCGGCGCGAGTTCGCCGGTGCTGTAACGTCCCAGCCCCATCAGCGCGACGCCGAGCCGCCGCTGACCCGACGCCGCCGCTGACGCCGGCTGCGTTTGCGCGCGAGCTAAGTGTCCGCCGAGCGCCAGCGTCGCGCCACCCCATGCGAGCTGCCGAAGAAACGCACGACGCGAAGGAGCGGTCTTGAGCGGGTTCATACTGCAAAGGATGCAGCAAAATGACCGGATTTAAAGTGGCGCGGAAAACGAACCCGTCCGAAACGGCTATCCGGCTTTGCCCTGACCCCGTGACATCTCCTCCGCCACCGCGTCGTCGACGTCTTCGGCAAACCGCTCCTCAAGCGATTCCAGATAACGAAGAAGCGTCGCCAGCGCCCGGTCTTCG